>CAMLOF010000103.1 GCA_946481585.1 uncultured Macromonas sp.
ACGACGTGGAGGCCGTGGGCCTGGTGAAGTTCGACTTCCTGGGCCTGGCCACGCTCACCATCCTGGAGCTGGCCAAGGAATTCATCGTTCGGCGCCACCCCAGCCAGGCCAACTTCGCGTTCGAGAACATCCCCCTCAACGACCGGCCCACCTACAAGCTCTTCCAGGACGGCAAGACCGAAGCGGTGTTCCAGTTTGAAAGCCGCGGCATGCAGGGCATGTTGCGCGACGCCAAGCCCACGCGGCTGGAAGACCTGATCGCCCTGAACGCGCTGTACCGCCCGGGCCCGATGGACCTGATCCCCACCTTCGTGGCGCGCAAGCACGGCCGCGAAGAGGTGATCTACCCGCACCCGCTGACCGAACCCGTGCTGGCCGAGACCTACGGCATCATGGTGTACCAGGAGCAGGTGATGCAGACGGCGCAGGTGCTGGGCGGCTACTCGCTCGGCGGCGCCGACATGCTTCGCCGCGCCATGGGCAAAAAGAAGCCCGAGGAGATGGCGGAGCACCGCATCATCTTCCGCAAGGGCGCGGCCGAGAAGGGCATCAGCGAAGAGAAGGCTGACGAGGTCTTCGACTTGATGGAGAAGTTTGCGGGCTACGGCTTCAACAAGTCGCACGCCGCTGCCTATTCGCTGCTGGCGTACCACACGGCGTGGCTGAAGGTTCACTTCACGGCGGAGTTCTTCTGCGCCAACATGACCATCGAAATGGACGACACCGACAAGCTCAAGGTGTTGTTCGAGGACGCGCTCAAGTTTGGCATCACCTTTGACCCGCCGGATGTGAACCGGGGCACCTACCGCTTCGAGCCGGTCAGCGACAAGGTGATCCGCTACGGCCTGGGGGCCGTCAAGGGTACGGGGCAGCAGGCGATCGAGGCCATCGTGGCCGCGCGCGAAGGCCGTGGCGTGGGCCCGCGTGGTGACGTGGTGGGGCCCTTCACCAGCCTGTTCGACTTCTGCGCCCGCGTGGACCGCAGTCGCTTGAACAAGCGCACGGTGGAGGCGCTGATCAAGGCCGGCGCGTTCGATTCGTTTGACCTCAACCGCGCGTCGCTGCTGGCGTCGGTGGAGCGCGCATTCGACTACGCCAACGCCCAGCAGGCCAACGCCAACCAGGGCGGCCTGTTCGACATGCTGGGCGACGACGACCACGGCGCCAGCACCCAGGAGCCCGACTTGGTGGAGATGCTGCCGTGGGGCGTGAAAGAGCGCCTGACGCACGAAAAGACGGCGATCGGCTTCTACCTCTCAGGCCACCTGTTCGACGAAGTGGAGCGCGAGGTGCGCCGCTTCGCGCGCACGCCCGTGGGCGACGTGGTGGACAGCCGCGACCCGGTGCTGCTGGCCGCCATCGTGACCGACCTGCGCATCATCAACGGCCAGCGCGGCAAGGTGGCCATCTTCAAGCTCGACGACAAGACCGGCACGATGGAAGCCACCGCCGACGAGAACCTGATCAACCAGCACCGCAACCTGCTCAAGGACGACGAACTGGTGATTGCGCAGGTGCTGGCCCAGCCAGACCGCTTCTCTGGAGGCTTGCGCCTGAAGGTGCAGCAGTTGTGGGACCTGGGCGCGGCGCGCTGCCGCTTTGGCAAGTATCTGCGTGTGGCTGTCAACGGGCACGCGCCAGACGTGGGCGCGCTGGTGCGAGAATTTCCGCCGCAACGCGAGCAGACGGAGCAAGGTGAACTGGTGCGCGGCCTGCCGGTGCGCTTCCAGGTGATGCGTGACACTGCGCGCTGCGAGGTGCAACTGGACGACCGCGCGCTGTTCTTCCCCTCAGACGCGGCGCTGGCGGCCTGGATGGCGCAGGCCCACGAGCGCCGGGCAGAGATCGTGTTTGACTGACCCGCTCAGTCCTGCGGCCTGAAGCCCAGCACCAGGGTGCCAGGCACCTTGCCGTTTTCGTCCTTGGGCAGGGTGGCGGTGCGGTCGATGGCGCGCAGCACGGCGTCGTCCCAGCCTTTGTGGCCGCTGGACTGCAGCAGCTTGCGGCCAACAATGGTGCCGTCTGGCAGGGCACGCACTTCCACCTCGGCGCGCGGGTTGCCGGGCACCGTGTCGGTGAAAATGATGTTGGGTTTGATGCGTGCCGCCAGTTTGCCCTGATACGAGGCCGACGGCCCGCTGGACTGCTGTGCCGTGCCAGTGGAGCGTGACGAACCCATGGCACCCGCCTGGCCCAGCATGCGCTCCAGGTTCTTCTTGCGTTCGGCCTCCAGTTGAGCCTGCTGGCGTGCGGCTTCCTTCTCGCGGGCAGCCTTTTCGGCTTTCTCTTTCGCAGCCTGCGCTTCGCGTTTCTTGCGCTCGGCTTCGCGCTTTTCAGCCGCCTCGCGTTCGGCCTGCTTCTGCTCTTCCTTGCGGCGGGCTTCTGCCTGCTTCTTGCGTTCGGCTTCCAGGCGCAGCTTTTCCTCGCGTTCCTTCTCGCGCTTCTTCTGCAAGGCGATCTCGGCCTCGCTGGGGCCAGTGGGCTCGGGTGCGGGGGCAGGTTTGGGCGGTGGTGCGGGTTCCGGCTTCGGTTCGGGTTCTGGCGGTGGGGGCGGCTCGGGCTCGCTGGCGCGCGGCGCCGCCACCTCGGGCAGGCGCGACCACAGCTCTGCCTCCATCACCACTTGCGTGTCACGCTGCCAGCCCACGCCCCAGGTCAGCGCCAGCACCAGCAGAAGGTGCACCACAAAGGCGATGAGCAGCGGCCCGCGCCAGCGCCCGGCTTGCGGCGGGGTCAGGTCCAGGGTGTCTGCGGCGGCCTGCATGCGGGTGTGCTCCTGGCTGCGCTCAGCGCCCCTGCTGCACCGACAGGCCCACGCGCTGGATACCCGCCTTCTGCAACTGGTCCATCACGTTGATCACGGCCTCGTACTTCACGCTCTTGTCTGCGCTGATGACCACCGGCACCACGGCCTGGCCTTCCACGGGCGGGCCTTGCAGGTCGCGCACGCGTTGTACCAGGGCCTTGTCGCTCACGTCTTCGGCCTGGGCGTTGGCTGTGCCATCCTTTACCTGCAGCCGGGCATCCTTGTCGATGATGACCTGCACGAAACGGTCGGGCTGGCGCGCGGCCTGGCCCACGCTGGGCAGGTCGATCATGCTGGGGGTGATGAGCGGCGCCGTCACCATGAAGATGATGAGCAGCACCAGCATCACGTCAATGAACGGCACCATGTTGATGTCGTTCATGGTGCGGCGGCCTCTGCCTCGGGGTGTCACTGCGGGCATAGCGCTTTCCTTTGCGGCGTGGCGTCAGTGCCCGGGGGACATGGTGGCCGGGCCACCCGTACCAGCCGTGCCAGCAGCGCCCACGTTGCGGTGCAGGATGTTGGAGAACTCTTCCATGAAGGTCTCCAGCCCGTTGGCGGCGCGGTCGATCTCGTGGGTGAAGCGGTTGTAGGCCACCACTGCCGGAATGGCAGCGAACAGGCCGATGGCGGTGGCCACCAGTGCTTCGGCAATGCCGGGGGCCACGGTGGCCAGCGTCACCTGGGTGAGCGCGGCCAGGCCGGTGAAGGCGTGCATGATGCCCCACACCGTGCCAAACAGCCCCACATAAGGCGACACAGAGCCGACCGAACCCAGGAAGGACAGGTTCACCTCCAGCGCGTCCAGCTCGCGCTGGTAGCTTGCGCGCATGGCGCGGCGTGCGCCGTCGAGCAGGGCGTCGGGCTGGGTGATGCGGCGCTCCCGCAGCTTGTGGAATTCGCGCATGCCGCTGGCGAAGATGCGTTCCATCGGGCTGCCGTCGCGGGCGTTGCGCGTGGCTGCCAGATACAGGTCGTTCAGGTTGGCGCCAGACCAGAAGTCGCGCTCAAATTCGTCGGTGAGGCGCTTGACGCGCTTGAGGGCGAACACCTTGCGGAAGATCGCTGCCCAGCTGATGACCGAAACCGTGATGAGCAGGGCCACCACGGCCTGCACCACCCAACTGGCGTTGAGCATCAGCTCGACGATGGAAAAATCGTGGTTCATCGGGGTTGCAAAACGTTGATGATGGGTTGCGGGATGCGGCCCGGACGCAGTTCGCCCGCCTGCACCCAGCCTATGCGTATGCTGCCTTCGCACAGCAGGGCCGTGCGTTGGCCGTCCTGCGTGAGCCAGGCCTCTTGTTGCAGTGTCATGGAAGCGCGCCCAAGTTCCCCCACGCGCGCGGTGACTTGCAACAAATCGTCAAGCCGCGCGGGGCGGTGGTAGCGCAGTTCGGTGCCGCTCACCACGAACATGCCTCCGGTTTCCTCACGCAGGCGCTGCTGCTGCACGCCCAGGCTGCGCAGCCACTCGGTGCGCGCCCGCTCAAAGAACTTCAGGTAGTTCGCATAGAAGACGATGCCGCCAGCATCGGTGTCTTCCCAATAGACGCGCACCGGCCAGCAGAAGGTGTCTTCCGTGGCTGTGGCTGTCACGCTTGCGCGCTCCCGCCCTTGCGAGCCTGGTCGCGGCTCACTTCCAGGGCGCGCAGTTGCGGCGCCAGCTGGTTAAGCACGCCGTTGATGTACTTGTGCCCGTCGGTGCCGCCGAAGGATTTCGCCAGCTCGATGCATTCGTTGATCACCACGCGCCACGGCACGTCCAGGCAGTGCTTGAACTCGTAGGCGCCAATCCACAACACACCGCGTTCGATGGGCGAAATCTCTGCCAGCGAACGGTCCAGCAACGGTGTGACCAGTGCGTCCAGCGCGTCGGCCTCGGCGATGCAGCCGTGCAGCAGAGCGTCGTAGTGAGCGCTGTCGGCTTTGTGGAAGCCGGTCAGGTCGCGGGTGAAGAGGTCGATGTCCTCAGCCTCGTTGCGACCTACCAGGTGCTGGTAGAGCGCCTGCAGGGCGAATTCACGCGCGCGGGTGCGGGCGGATTTGTCGCTGGCCTTCTTGAACGCCGCGCGAGGGGCGGCTTTGTCGGCCTTCTCGGCGCTGTTGGGGGTTTCGTCGCTCATGATGCCTGAATGCTGTTGAGCAGCTGCGCCATCTCCACGGCCACCTGGGCGGCGTCGCGGCCTTTTTCTTCCTGGCGGGCCACGGCCTGCGGCAGGTTCTCGGTGGTGATGATGGCGTTGGCCACGGGGATCTGGTAGTCCAGCGCCACGCGCGTGACGCCAGCGGCGGATTCGTTGCAGACCAGCTCGAAGTGGTAGGTCTCGCCACGGATCACGCAGCCCAGGGCGATCAGGGCGTCGAATTTTTCGGTTTCGGCCATGGCCTGCAGGGCGGTGGGTACTTCCAGCGCGCCGGGTACCTGCACGTGCTGGATGTTGGCCTCGGCCACGCCCAGGGTGTGCAGTTCGTTCACGCAGGCTTGCGCCAGGGCGTTGGTGATGCCCTGGTTGAAGCGCGCCTGCACGATGCCGATGCGCAGTTTCGATCCGTCCAGCGCGGCGGCGCTGCCTTTGTCGGCTCCCAACATGATCAGTTTCCTTCCGTTTTGCTCAAGAAGCCGGTCACTTCCAGTCCGTAACCGGTCATGCTGGGCATGCGGCGCGGCGTGCCCAGCAGTTGCATTTTTTGAACGCCGCATTCGCGCAGGATCTGCGCGCCCACGCCGTAGGTGCGCAGGTCCATGCGGCCACGTTCGGGCGCCTGTGCGGAACGTGCGGTGCCCTCGAACTGGGCCAGCAGCTGTTCGGCGCTTTCGCCGCAGTTCAGCAGCACTACCACGCCTCGGCCTTGTTCGGCCATGTGGCGCAGGCTGGTCTCCAGCGTCCACGAGTGCATGGAGCGGCCCACCTCCAGCGCGTCCAGCACGCTCAGGGGCTCGTGCACGCGCACGCTCACGGTATCGCTGGGCTGCCACTGGCCCTTGACCAGTGCCAGGTGCAGCGCGCCGCTGGGCTGGTCGCGGAAGGCGTGCGCCGTGAACTCGCCGAACGCGGTGTTCAGGGGGCGGCTGCCCACCTTCTGCACCAGGCTTTCAACGCGGCTGCGGTATTCGATCAGGTCGGCAATGGTGCCGATCTTCAGCCCGTGTTCGGCAGCGAACAGCTGCAGGTCGGGCAGGCGGGCCATGGTGCCGTCGTCCTTCATGATCTCGCAGATCACGGCGGCGGGCGTGCAGCCAGCCATGGCGGCCAGGTCGCAGCCTGCCTCGGTATGGCCTGCGCGCATCAGCACGCCGCCGTCCACCGCCTGCAGCGGGAAGATGTGGCCGGGTTGCACCAGGTCTTCGGCGCGGGCGTTGGCGGCCACGGCCACCTGCACGGTGCGCGCGCGGTCGGCGGCGGAAATGCCGGTGGTCACGCCCTCGGCGGCCTCAATGGACACGGTAAATGCCGTGCCCATCTTGGTACCGTTGCGCGGCACCATGGGGGGCAGGCGCAGGCGTTCGCAGCGGTCGCGCGTCAGGGTCAGGCAGATCAGGCCACGCCCGAAGCGGGCCATGAAGTTGATGGCCTCGGGCGTCACGTGGTCGGCGGCCAGGACGAGGTCGCCCTCGTTCTCGCGGTCTTCCTCGTCCACCAGAATGACGATGCGGCCAGCCTTCATGTCGGCCACGATGTCTTCGACGGGGGAAATGGGCACGGGGGCCAGGTTAGGTGTGGTCATGATTGTGCAGGGGCGCCGAGCATGCGCTCCACGTAGCGGGCGATCAGGTCGATTTCCAGGTTCACCGGGCTGCCCGTGCGCAAGTGGCCCAGGGCGGTGTTTTCCACGGTGTGCGGGATGAGGTTGATGCTGCATTCGCAGCCTTCGGCGCTGTCCTGCACGCGGTTGACCGTGAGGCTGACGCCGTTGATGGTGATGGAGCCCTTGTAGGCCAGGTACTTGCCCAGGGCCGCGGGGGCCATCACGCGCAGTTCCCAGCTTTCGCCCACCTGGGCGAAGTGGGTGACGCGGCCAATGCCGTCCACGTGGCCGGAGACGATGTGCCCGCCCAGGCGGTCGTGCGCGCGCAGTGCCTTTTCCAGATTGACCGGGCCGGGCTGGTCCAGGCCGGCGGTCTTGTCCAGAGATTCTGCGGAGATGTCGATGGTGAAGTGGCGTTCTTCAGTGGCCAGGGTCGTGACCGTCATGCAGGCGCCGTTGAGGGCGATGCTATCGCCCAGGCCAACGTCGTCGAGATAACCCGGCGGCGTCTCTATGGTGAGGCGCTTGCCGTGTTGCAAAGAACTGCCGAGCGGCTGGACAGCGACGATGCGCCCCACGCCTGTGATGATGCCGGTAAACATCCCCCTATTCTCGCAGGAAAGCGCGAGGCGGGGGCCGGGTGGGGGCGCCGGGTCAGAAATCGGCCCTGCCAGGTGGCCGGGCGCGCAGGCGCAGATCAGGCCCCACAGCAGTGGCTTCCATAAAGTCGAAGGCCAGGCCCTGCGTCAGTTCGGCGAATGGCCCGATGTTGGCCAGACCCGCTCCCGGCCCCAGCAGCTTGGGTGCCAGGTAGAGCAGCAGTTCGTCCACCAGCCCCTCGCGCAGGAAGGAACCGTTGAGCTTGTGGCCCGCTTCCACGTGCAGTTCGTTCACTTCGCGGCGGGCCAGGTCGCGCAGCATGGCGGGCAGGTCCACTTTGGCGGCGGCGCCTGGCGGCAGCCCAGGGGGCGTGCAGTCCACCACGGTCACGCCTTTTGCGGCCAGTGCGTCACGCTTGGCGGCGCTGGCCTGCGGGTTGGCGGTGGTGTAGACCAGCACCCGGCCGGGCGGCTGCACGATGCGGGCCGCCGGGTCCAACTCCAGCCGGGAGTCCACCACCACGCGAAGCGGTTGCACGTGGGTGTCGCCCAGGCGCACGTCCAGGCGGGGGTCGTCTTCCTGCACCGTGCCTATGCCGGTGAGGATGGCCCCAGCCCGCTTGCGCCAGGCGTGGCCGTCGGCACGTGCCTCGGGGCCGGTGATCCACTGGCTGACGCCGTTGTGCAACGCGGTGGTGCCGTCGAGCGAGGCCGCAATCTTCATGCGCACCCACGGCAGGCCGCGCACCATGCGGCTGATGAAACCGATGTTGAGTTCCCGCGCGGCGATGGCGTCCGGGTCGTTGGGGGGCAGCAGTTCCACGGCGATGCCTGCTGTGCGCAGACGCTCCAGCCCTTGGCCTGCTACCAGTGGATTCGGGTCGCGCAGGGCCACGATCACGCGGCCCACACCGGCGGCCACCAATGAGTCGCAGCAGGGTGGGGTGCGGCCGTGGTGGCTGCAGGGTTCCAGCGTCACCCACACCGTGGCGCCGGTCAGGTCGGCATCAGCGGCCTGGGCCGCGCGCAGGGCCATCACCTCGGCGTGCGGCCCGCCTGCCTGCTGGGTGTGGCCGTCAAACACTTGTCCAGACTGCGTCAGGATGCGGCAGGCCACGCGCGGGTTGGGGTCGGAAAGGCCGATGGCGTTTTCCGCCAGCAGGACCAGGTCTTTCATCTGGGGTGTTGCTTCGCTGATAGGGGAGGTGGAGGATACAAGGGAAAAGGTTATAAACGCGGCATCCCGTCATGTCCACCGGTGTGCCATGAGTTCCCCTCTGATGCCCGCGCTGCCCGACTTCCGCAACCTTGGTGTGGTGTTGCGCGTGGTCGTGCTTGCTGAATTGATCCGGCTGGGGGTCATCCTGGCCACGGAGCCGGGTTGGGTCAGCGCAGCGAGCGACTTCTTTTTGCAAGGCGTGTTGTTTGAACCGGTGCTGCTTTCTGCGGTGGCGGTGTTGTTTGCCTTCTCCCCCTGGCTTCGTCGCCAGCCCTACTTGCAGGGCGTGTTGTGGGTGTTGCTCACGGCGGTGCTGTTGGCCCTGGCCTGGAGGGAAGCCCTGGGCTGGGCACTTTCCTCCCCCATGGGGGACCCGTTTCGCGCTGCCTGGGTGGCGTTTGCCACGGCGAGCGCAGTGCTGTTCTATTTCAACTGGCGCCACCACCGCCTGTCGCCCGCGTGGGCGGAGTCAAGGTTGATGGCCTTGCAGGCGCGCATCCAGCCGCATTTTCTGTTCAACAGCCTCAACAGCGTGCTCTCTCTGGTGCGTGACGAGCCACGCCGCGCAGAAGAGATGCTGCACGACCTTTCCGACCTGTTGCGCGCCTTGCTGGCCGACAGCCGGTCACTGGTGCCCCTGCAGCATGAACTGGCCGTGGCGCAAGCCTACGTGGCGGTGGAGGGCGTGCGCTTTGGGCCAAGGCTGCGGGTGCGCTGGCTGTGCGACGCGGCTCCTGGCGACGCTCTGGTGCCGCCATTGCTGCTGCAGCCTCTGGTGGAAAACGCGGTGCGCCACGGGGTGGAGCCCTGTGTCGAAGGGGCCGAAATCACTGTGGAGGCCTA
>CAMLOF010000104.1 GCA_946481585.1 uncultured Macromonas sp.
GTGCTGGCGTCCCTGCGCATCGGCGGCAGTGCTGCGGCGGCCGTGCTGGGCAACCTGGTGCTCATGCCCATCGTTGCCTACTATCTGCTTTTGGATTGGAATGGTCTGGTGGCCCGGGTGAAGGCGCTGGTTCCGCCGCGCTGGCAGGAAAGCGTGCAGCATTTTCTTGACGAGACCGACGAGGTCCTGGGGCAATACCTGCGTGGGCAACTGCTCGTCATGGGCATTCTGGCTGTGCTTTACACGGCAGCGCTTGCTGCTGTTGGACTCAAATTGGCGTTGCCCATTGGCGTGTTCACCGGGTTGGCGGTTTTCGTCCCGTACCTGGGCTTTGGCGTGGGGCTGGTGCTGGGCTTGCTGGCAGCACTCCTGCAATTCCAGACGCTTTTTGGCGTTCTGGCTGTGGGCGCCGTCTATGCAGTAGGGCAGGTGGTCGAAAGCCTGTACCTCACGCCCCGTCTTCTGGGTGAGCGCATCGGTTTGCATCCCATCGCCGTCATTTTCGCGTTGATGGCATTTGGCCATGTGCTCGGCTTCGTGGGGGTGCTGATTGCGCTGCCTGCCAGCGCAGTGCTGCTGGTGGGGGTGCGCCGACTCAAGGCCTTCTACATGAGGAGCCCTTTGTACACGCACGGCACCGCAACCCCGGTTGGCCAGACAGAAGATGAAAGGGGTTGAAGTGAAACTGCCCCCACGCTCACTTTGTTCGCTGCCCCCCGAGGGGGCTTCAGTCTCCTTGAGACGGCTCGGCGGAGACTAAGATGCAGCAACTCGTGCTTGACATGGGGTTGGCACCCCGGCCGTCACTGGACAACTTCATGCCAGACGGCAACGCCGACGCCCTGGAACACCTTCGCCTGTGGGCGGGAAACCCCATGCGGTCGCCCGTTCCCACTTTCCTTTGGGGCGAGTCGGGCAGCGGCAAGACGCACTTGTTGCAGGCCGTGCGAGACATCGTCCTGGGGCAGGGGGCTGGCGTTGGCTGGCTCGACGCCAGTACGTTGGCACCGCCCGAGTTCGACGAACACTGGGGCATCGTCATTCTGGACGAATGTCATCTCTACACCGCAGCGCAGCAGGCTGCAGCCTTCAATTGGTTCGTGAATGCGCAAACGCCGGTCAGCGGCCCGGCACGCTGGGTGCTGGCGGCAGCAGACTCACCACCGGCTGATCTGGCGTTGCGCGAAGACCTGCGCACGCGCCTGGGCTGGGGACATGTGTTCCAATTGCATGCGCTGGGCGAGTCGGAGCGGCGGGCTGTGTTGCGCCGTGCCGCCGACGAGCGTGGCGTATTCCTGGGCGACGAGGTGATGGACTACATGCTCAACCGTTTCTCGCGCGACCTCAGCAGCCTGATGCTCCTGCTGGAGCGCCTCGACGGTTATGCCCTGCGCACCCAGCGCGCCATCACCATTCCGCTCATCAAGGCCATGCTCGAAAGCGAATGAGTATGGCGTCAGCAAAACCAGAGCGTCCGCCCGCGAACCCCTGAAAGACACACAAACCGCATGAAACTGGCCCTGTTCGACCTGGACCACACGCTGTTGCCCATCGATTCCGATTACGCGTGGGGCCAGTTCACCACCCGCATCGGCTGGACCGATCCGGTGGACTTCACCCGCCGCAACGACGAATTCTTCGCCCATTACCAGGCCGGCACGCTCGACGTGCACGACTACGTTCGCTTCGCCATCGAAGCCGTGCGAAAGCAGGGTCCAGAGGCAGCCGCCCGTGCGCACGAGCAGTTCATGGCCGAGGTCATCGGCCCCAACCTGCTGCCCCAGGCGCGCGAACTGGTTGAAAGCCACCGTGCGGCGGGCGATCAGGTCATGATCATCACCGCCACCAATGAATTTGTCACTCGGCCCATCGCCCGTGCCTTCGGTGTGGATGAGTTGCTGGCCATCGAACTGGAGCGCGGCCCCGATGGCTGGTACACCGGAGAGATCCGTGGCACGCCATCCTTCCGCGAAGGCAAAGTCACACGGCTGGGCCAGTGGCTGGCCGAGCGTAGCCTGAGCTGGGACGACGTGGACATGACCTTCTATTCCGACTCCACCAACGATCTGCCCCTGCTGGAAAAAGCCCACGTGCCCGTGGCCACCAACCCCGGCGCCGGGCTGCGCGCCATTGCTCAGGAGCGCGGCTGGCGCATCCTGGACCTGTTCCCCGAACACGCATGATCAAGAAATTCATCGACAAACTGCTGGGCAAGGCGCCCAAGGCCAAAGGCCCCAACTTCGGCAAGCGCGAAGACGTGCCTGCCACGGTGCACGGCATCGACCCCTCCCTGGTGGACGGCCGCGCGCTGGACGTTGTGCACACCCTCAAGCGCGCGGGTTTCGAGGCCTACATCGTCGGCGGTGCCGTGCGTGACCTGCTGCTCGGTCTGCGGCCCAAGGACTTTGACGTGGCCACCAATGCCACGCCCGAGCAGGTGAAAAACCTGTTCCGCCGCGCCTTCATCATCGGGCGGCGTTTCCGCATCGTGCACGTCGTCTTTGGGCGCGGGCGTGAGAACGAGGTGATCGAGGTTTCCACCTTCCGTGCCTACCTGGACAGTGCCGATGCCGAGCAGGTCAGCGGCAACGAACGCACCTCCAAGAGCGAACTGGCGGGCATGAAGCACGCCGTGGACGCCAGCGGCCGCGTGCTGCGCGACAACGTCTGGGGGCCGATGGAGCAGGACGCCGCGCGCCGCGACTTCACCATCAACGCCATGTACTACGACCCGGAAAATGAAACCGTGGTCGACTTCCACCATGGCATCCGCGACGCCAAGAAGCGTCTTCTGCGCATGATCGGCGACCCGGCTGCCCGTTACCGCGAAGACCCGGTGCGCATCATCCGTGCCGTGCGTTTCGCGGCCAAGCTCAACGGCGTGGGCTTCAAGCTGGAAGAAAAAACGCGTGCACCCATCGCCGCATCGCTGGGCCTGCTGGCTGACATCCCGCAGAGCCGCCTGTTCGACGAGATGCTCAAGCTCCTGCAGACCGGCCACGCGCTGGCCAGCATCGAGCAGTTGCAGGCCGCCGGGCTGGCGCAAGGTATCTACCCCCTGCTGGACTTGGTGGTGCAGCGTGCGCAAGACCCGTTTGTGCGCTCCGCTCTGCTAGACACCGACCGCCGCGTGGGCGAGGGCAAGCCCGTGGCGCCCAGCTTCCTGCTGGCCTGCGTGCTCTGGAGCGACGTGCGCGAGGGTTGGCAGCGCCGCCAGAAGGCGGGTGTACCGTCTTTCCCCGCCCTGCACGAGGCGGTGGACGAGGTGTTCGAGTCCCGCATCGGCGACGTTTCCGGCCGAGGCAAGCTGGGTGCCGACATGCGCGAGATCTGGACCATGCAGCCGCGCTTCGACAAGCGCACGGGCTCGTCGCCGTTCTCTCTCGTTGAGCAACCGCGCTTCCGCGCTGGTTTTGACTTCTTGCGCCTGCGCGCCTTGGTGGGTGAGCTGGACGAGGAACTTGCGCATTGGTGGGAAACCTTCAGCCTGGCCAGCGAGCCGGTGCGGCGCGACATGGTTGATGAAATCCGCCTGGCACAGCAGCGGGCCAAATCGCGCAGTCCCGGCAAGAGCGAAGGCAAGGGTGGGCGTGGTGCCGGTGGTGGTCGGGTCGTACGAGCGCCCGCAGAGCCAAGGGAAGACGTGGCCGCCGAACCGGAAGTGTTTGACGAGGCAATCGAAGGTGCCGAGGAGGGTGCTGCGCCCGCCAAGAAGCGCCGTCGTCGTCGCCGCAAGCCTGCGGGCGGCGGCGCTGGCCCGGCCGAGCCGGGCACTGCGGCGGAATGAGCGTCATTGCCTACGTCGCCCTGGGGGCCAACCTGGGCGATGCGCGGGCAGCGGTGATTTCAGGGCTGCAGGCGCTGAACCATTTGCCGAGCACCCGCGTGACGCGGGCTTCCAGCCTGTACCGCACCGCGCCTTGGGAGGCGCACGGGCCGGATTTCATCAACGCCGTGGCCGAAGTGGAAACCGGTTTGAGCGCGCCCGCTCTGCTGGCTGAATTGCAGGCGTTGGAACTCGCCGCAGGCCGCGAGCGGCCCTACGTCAACGCTCCCCGTACGCTGGATCTGGATGTATTGCTCTATGGTGAGGGGCGCATCGACTCCCCGAAACTGACGGTGCCGCATCCCCGCATGTGGGAACGCGCCTTCGTGCTGGTCCCGCTGGCTGAAGTGGCGCCCGCCCGCGTTCCGGCGCACGTGCTGCAGGCGGTTGCCGGGCAGGCCATCGAACGCCTGCCTGTTGCCTAATAAGGGTCCGAGCGGCGCTCAGGGCGCCAGCCGCTCCCGCAGCCATTCACTGCCTTCCAGCCGGTAACGCAGCCGGTCGTGCAGACGGCTCTTGCGGCCTTGCCAGAACTCCCAACGGTCGGGCACCAGGCGAAAGCCGCCCCAGTGCGGTGGCCGTGGCGGATTCAGCATGAACTGCGCGCCGTACTTGGCCGCGTTCGCCACCAGCACCCCGCGTCCGGCAATCACCTGGCTCTGGGGGCTGGCCCAGGCGCCTATGCGGCTGTCCAGCGGCCGGCTCTTGAAGTAGGCATCGCTTTCCTCGGCGCTCACCTTTTCCACACGGCCTTCGATTCGCACCACCCGTTCCAGCTCCACCCAGTGGAACTGCAGCGCCGCCCACGGATTGCCCGCCAGTTCCTGGCCCTTGCGGCTGTCGTAATTCGTGTACCAGACGATGCCACGCTCGTCGTAACCTTTGATCAGCACCACGCGGGTACTGGGCCGCAAGTCGCTGCCCACGGTAGCCACGGTCATGGCGTTGGGTTCGGGCAACTCGCTCTTCAGGGCCTCGTTGAACCATTGGTCGAACTGGCGCATCGGGTCGGCATGCGACGCTTCCTCGCTCAGTTCGGCCTTCTCGTAACTCTTGCGCAGATCAGCGATGTTCATGGTGATGAGTATGGCACGCGATCCTCTGCGGCTTGCGGGCAGGTCAGGCGCATCAGCCGGGCCAACATGGTGTCCTTGATGCCCAGCGCCTGCAGTTGCAGGTGGGTCTGCAGTGCGTAGTCCAGTGTGCTGCCGTATTTGCCGCAGGCTTCGTCAAAAATCGCGCGGTACTCGTCCAGGCTCAGGTCGCCCGTGAAATTCGGGCTGCGCCGCGACAAGGTGAATGCCAGGCCGGTGACGCATCCGCTGTCGGTGCGGCAGCGCAGCCACTTTGGGTCGTAGACCGGGTTGGGCATCTCGCGCTCCCACAGCGTGGGCAGCACGTGGGGCACTTCGCGCGCAGGCACCCGCAGCACCAGGCCCTGGCAGCTGCCGCCCGACAGCAACGCAAAGACCAAGCCCGGGCGCTCCGGCGTGCCCCGGTTCACCTTGCTCCACATCTTGAGCGCACGGTGGTGGCCGTGTACGGTGGCCAGGCGGCGTTCCTCCACCGGGAAGTCCGCCTTCCAGATCAGCGAGCCGTAGGCAAAAAGCCACAGATCCTGCTCGCCCATGGCTTTCCATTCGCCTAGGGTGGCGCGCAGCATGCGTTGGGCGCAACGTGGCTCGTTCATCGCTTCAGTTCTGGCCTTTAGAATCCACAAGCATTATCCATACCCGAGTGATGAAATCCACCTCCCTGCCCACAGCCGTGGACCTGCGCCAGCTGGCCACCGAGGGCCATCCTTTGAGCGGAGAAACATCTCTGCTCGCCTTCGAGCGCCTTTCTTCCGATTTTCCTGACGTCGCCAAGGCGCTGGGTCCAGCCGTCTGGGCTGCCCGTGCCGAGTGGCGCCAGCAGGTTTCTGACGCTGTTGCCGCAGAGCTCAAGGGCAAGCTGGCACCCGCGCGGCAACTGTGGCTGCATGTCGAGGCCAAGGCCGAGGTTCCTCAGGTCTGTCAACGCTGCCTGGGTGCTTTCGCTCAGCCAGTGGAGGTGGACCGCTGGTTCCGTTTCGTCAGCGACGAGGCCACGGCCGACGCGGAAGACGAAGCCAGCGAAGAGGATGTGCTGGTCATGGAGCCGCGCTTCGATCTGCACACCTTGATCGAAGATGAACTGCTGCTGGCCCTGCCGCTGATCCCCATGCACGACATCTGCCCCGAACCGGTGCGCATGAGCGCGGGCGAGTTGCCTGAGGACAAGGCGCCAGAGAAGCCCCATCCGTTCGCTGCGCTGGCAGGGTTGCGCAAGGCTGGCGACGGCGGTGGAAAAGATGGCGCTTGATATAAATCTTCAAGACCGGCTATAATGCGATGTTTCGCGCTGGCCTTGCGGGTTCGTCTGAGTTCATTCATGTCGGATCGAGTCGCAATCAGGGGGCTGGCGTAGCCCGCCCTCAGCACAGATTTTTGACACATTGATAGGAGCCGAAAATGGCCGTCCAGCAAAACAAAAAGTCCCCTTCCAAGCGCGGCATGCACCGTTCGCACAACGCGCTGAACGTTCCTGGCATCGCCGTGGAACCCAACACTGGTGAAACGCACCTGCGTCACCACATCAGCCCCAACGGTTTCTACCGCGGCCGTCAGGTCCTCAAGAACAAGTCCGAGGCCTGATTCGCGCCCTGGCGCTTCGTCTTGACTCACCGGGTCCGAAGCCAAGCCCGCATGGTCCATGCGGGCTTTTTTCGTCTGTGCTGCCGCTCCAGCGGCTTGCGCGCAGGGGGCCGCCCAGGCGTTGGCCTGGAATACTCTGCCGCGCAGCCCAGCCAGCAGATGTGGCGAGTTCCATCGCATACCTGATAAGGTGTTTGCATGATCACCATCGCTGTCGATTGCATGGGGGGGGACCACGGCCCCGCCGTGACCTTGCCTGCCTGTGCGGCCTTCTTGTCCAGTCACCCTGATGTCCGTCTGCTCCTTGTAGGGCGCCCAGATGCCCTGAAGAACCTGCCGTCCGGTATGGACGCGAGCCGCTGTTCGGTCGTCCCGGCCAGCGAAGTGGTGTCCATGGATGACCCCGTGGAAGTGGCCATGCGGCGCAAGAAGGATTCGTCCATGCGCGTGGCCATCGCCCAGGTCAAGGATGGGGCGGCCCAGGCGGCAGTGTCTGCGGGTAACACGGGTGCCCTCATGGCCATTGCGCGCTATGTGCTCAAAACGCTGGAAGGCATTGATCGCCCGGCCATCGCATCGCAAATGCCCAACGCGCTGGGTGGCGCCACGACGGTGCTAGATTTGGGTGCCAACGTGGATTGCACCGCCGAGCATTTGCTGCAGTTTGCCGTCATGGGGTCCGCGCTGGTGGCGGCCACGGGCAAGGAGTCGCCGTCCGTCGGCCTGCTCAACATCGGTGAAGAGGTCATCAAGGGCAACGACGTCATCAAGCAGGCGGGCCAGCTGCTTCGCCAGGCCGCCGCTGCCGGAGATCTCAACTTCCACGGCAACGTCGAGGGCAACGACATCTTCAAGGGCACGACCGACATCGTCGTCTGCGACGGTTTTGTCGGCAACGTGGCGCTCAAGGCCAGCGAAGGCCTCGCCAGCATGATTGGCGGCTTCATCCGCGAAGAGTTCTCGCGCAGCATCTTCACCAAGCTGGCCGCCATCGCAGCGTATCCGGTGCTGTCCTCTTTCAAGCGGCGGGTTGATCATCGCCGTTACAACGGTGCAGCCCTGCTGGGTTTGCGCGGTTTGGTATTCAAGAGCCACGGCTCCGCCGACGCCTTTGCTTTCCAGATGGCGCTGGCGCGGGCGTATGATGCAGCCCACAACCAGTTGCTGGACAACGTCAAGGCTCGAATCGCGCAGGCCGCACCCCTCATGGGTGGAGCCGCTGCAGAGCCTGCCGTGTCCGTTCAGGAAGCCTGAAGGCGTCCTTCCTCCTGCCAGATCACATGAGACGTTACTCCCGCATCACCGGCACGGGCAGCCATCTGCCGCCGCGTCGCCTGACCAATGCCGACATGGTCGCTCTGCTCGCCGAGAGAGGCATCGAGACCAGCGACGAATGGATCGTTGAACGCACCGGCATCCGTGCCCGTCACTATGTGGACGACGGCGTCAATTCCAGCGACCTGGCCCTGCAGGCTTGTCTCAAGGCGTTGGAGGCCGCAGGCCGCCAAGTAGGCGATATCGACCTCATCATCGTTGCCACGTCCACGCCGGATATGGTGTTTCCGTCCACGGCCACCATCCTGCAGCGCAAGTTGTCGGAACATGCTGCGGCCCAAGGGCAGGCTGACGCAGCCGGTGGCCCGGCCTTTGACGTGCAAGCCGTGTGCAGCGGCTTCATCTACGCACTCACGGTGGCCGACGCTATGATCCAGACTGGCGCTGCGCAGCGTGCGCTGGTGGTGGGTGCCGAGGTGTTCTCGCGCATCCTCGACTTCAACGACCGCACCACATGCGTACTGTTCGGCGACGGTGCTGGCGCTGTGGTGCTGGAAGCTTGCGAGCACGACGGCAGCGGCCCGGGCGTGCTGGCCAGCGACATTCATGCTGACGGCCGACACACAGGCATCCTCTGCGTACCGGGTACGGTCAGCGGCGGCCAGGTGCTGGGCGACCCGTTGCTCAAGATGGACGGTCAGGCTGTGTTCAAGCTGGCCGTAGGCCTGCTGGAAGATGCCGCCCGCGCCGCGCTGGCCAAGGCAAGCAAGACCGATGCCGACATCGACTGGCTGGTGCCCCACCAGGCCAACATCCGCATCATGCAAAGCACGGCGCGCAAGCTCAAGTTGCCCATGGACAAGGTCATCGTCACCGTGGACCAGCATGGCAACACCTCTGCGGCGTCCATTCCGCTGGCGTTGGACCACGGCGTGCGCAATGGACAGATCCGCCCAGGCCAGAGCCTCATGCTTGAAGGCGTGGGTGGCGGCTTCACCTGGGGCGCGGTGCTGGTGCGCCTCTGACGCTTGGGGCGGGGTGCACACGCCACCCCGGTCACGTACATCCAGGCGCCACCCGGATGGCGCCCTCACACAGGAGATTTTTTCCATGACCACATTCGCGTTTGTTTTTCCTGGGCAAGGCTCCCAGTCCGTCGGCATGCTCGACGCTTGGGGCGATCACCCTGTCGTGGCGGAAACGCTTCGTGAAGCTTCCGATGCGCTGGGCGAAGATGTGGCCAAGCTGATCCACGAAGGCCCCAAGGAAGCTTTGGCCCTGACCACCAACACCCAGCCCGTCATGCTGGTGGCGGGGGTGGCTGCGTGGCGCGTCTGGCGTGCCGAAGGCGGCGCACTGCCAGCGGCTGTTGCAGGGCATTCCCTGGGTGAGTACTCGGCACTGGTGGCTTCTGG
>CAMLOF010000105.1 GCA_946481585.1 uncultured Macromonas sp.
GGCCGCACCGACTACCCGAACCAGGTCAACAACGTCCTGTGCTTCCCCTACATCTTCCGCGGTGCGTTGGACGCAGGGGCCTCCACCATCACCGACGAGATGGAGATCGCAGCGGTGCACGCCATCGCCGAGCTGGCCCAGGCAGAGCAGAGCGAAGTCGTGGCAGCGGCCTACGCGGGTGAAAAGCTCGCCTTCGGCCCCGAATACCTCATCCCCAAGCCCTTCGACCCCCGCTTGATGATGAAGATCGCTCCAGCCGTGGCCAAGGCCGCGGCTGACAGCGGTGTGGCCCAGCGCCCCATTGCCGACCTGGACGCTTACCGCGAGAAGATGCAGTCCTTCGTCTTCGCGTCCGGCACCATCATGAAGCCGGTGTACGCCATCGCCAAGAAGGCCCAGCACAAGCGCGTGGCCTACGCCGAGGGCGAGGAAGAGCGCGTGTTGCGTGCCTGCCAGGTGGTCGTGGACGAGGGTCTTGCGCGCCCCACGCTCATCGGTCGCCCCAACATCATCGCCCAGCGCGTAGAGAAGTTCGGCCTGCGCCTGAAGGAAGGCTTGGACTACGACGTGGTCAACGTCGAGCACGACGAGCGCTATCGCGACTTCTGGCAGACCTATCACCAGCTCATGGAGCGCCGCGGTGTTACCGAGCAACTGGCGAAGATCGAGATGCGCCGCCGCCTTTCGCTTATCGGCGCCATGCTGCTGCGCAAGGGAGACGTGGAAGGCCTGATCTGCGGCACCTGGGGCACCAGCCCCATGCACCTGCAGTACATCGATCAGGTGATTGGCAAACGCCCGGGCGCGCACTGCTACGCTGCAATGAACGCCCTGATGCTGCCCGGCCGCCAGGTGTTCCTGGTGGATACGCACGTCAACTACGACCCCAGTGCAGAGCAATTGGCAGAGATCACGCAGATGGCGGCGCGCAAGATGATGCGCTTCGGCATCACGCCGAAGGCCGCGCTGCTGTCGCATTCCAATTTCGGCTCGTCTGATCAGCCTTCTGCCGTCAAAATGCGCCAAACACTGGCTATTTTGCGCGAACAGGCGCCATGGCTGGAGGTGGACGGCGAGATGCACGGTGACGTGGCGCTGGATGCCGAGTCACGCCGCCGCCTGATGCCCAACAGCACGCTGACGGGCGATGCCAACTTGCTGGTGCTGCCCAACATCGACGCTGCAAACATCACTTACAACTTGCTCAAGACGGCGGCCGGCGGCGGTATTGCCGTGGGCCCGATGCTGCTGGGTGTGGCCAAGCCGGTGCACATCCTGACGGCCAGCGCCACCGTGCGCCGCATCGTCAACATGACCGCGCTGACGGTGGCCGAGGCCAACGTCGGGCCGCGTGCAGTGCAGCAAATTTGACGCCTGGCGCTTGCTTACCATGCCTCACGGGGCATGCAAAGAAGTGACTGAATAACCTTGGGGGCGGCTCTTTGAAAGGGCCGCCCCCTTGCTTTTTGAGAACGCTTCGGGCACACTTGCGCCCTTGAATTTCAGGGTTTACCCGCAGGAGTTGGCGGGTAGGCTGGGTTTTCAGGATGCAGGGGTGGATGTTGCGCAAACGGCTCTGGTCAGTGGGTTGGGTTGCAGTTCTGGTGACTGTAGCGGCGGTGCTGGCGGGGCCGGATGTTCGGGCCCGTGGCGTTGGCGAAGAGCCAGTCAGCCAGGTGGTGGCAGTCGTTGCACTGGGTGCATTGCCGCCGCAAGGGCAGGAAGTGTGGCAGCAGATCCATCGCGGTGGGCCGTTCCGTTACGAGAAGGACGGTACGGTGTTCGGAAACCGCGAACGGCTGTTGCCCATCCACAAGCGGGGTTACTACCGCGAGTACACCGTGCCCACGCCCGGACTGTCGCACCGGGGCGCGAGGCGCATTGTGTGCGGTGGCCGGCGCCCCCGGCAACCTGATGCCTGCTATTACACGGCCGATCACTACGCGAGCTTCAAGCGCATCGTGCAGTGAGGCGGCCAGAGTCGAATTTACAACCTATTTGTCTTTGGAAAGTGAAAGCGGAGATGGACCAGCCACTTCGTAACGTACGCACCAACATCGTTCAGTCGATCCGTGCCTACACGGTCAAGGAACTTGAGGCCGCAGCCGAGCAGCTCGGCCATCACTTCCTGTACGCCAACCTGGCCACGGCCTTGAACAAGCAGGACGTGCTCGACCTGATCGCCGAGCAGTACACACTGCCGTCCACGTTCGGCAAGAACTTTGACGCGCTGTATGACTGCATGACCGATCTGGTCCACAAGTCCGGTCCGCAGACCGGTTTCATTGTGGTGCTGGAGCACATTCCCACGAGCCCCAAGTTCGACAAGGAAGCGCGCGAGCAGCTGCTCGACATCTTCCGCGACGTGGCGGACTACTGGAACGACCGCAAGGTGCCGTTCCGTTGCTTCTACTCGTTCTCGGTGGCGCGTGCGCCCAAGGCCGCCGACCTGGAAGCCCCCAGCGACGAACCCATGCTGACGGACAAGCTGGTGGACGTGAGTCCGCAGGCCCTGCGCATGAGCAGCCCGTTCAACGCCGGTTACTGGCTGACGGCAGCCTGAGCGCAGGCGTTCGTATGCAGCAAGAGGGCCGCTCCTGGAGCGGCCCTTTGTTTTGCCGGGGTGCGTGTCAGGCCGCCACTGCCTGGGCCAGTGCCACGTATTCGGCCACTGGCACCTCTTCTGCGCGCCGTTGCAGGTTGAACTGACCGGCAAAGTTACGCGCCTCGAGCCAACGGCCCAGGCTGTGGCGCAGCAGTTTGCGCCGCTGTGAAAACGCCACCTGCACCAGTTCCTCAAGAAGCTTTGTATCAAGTTCGGGTGGTTTGGCCAGCGGCACCATGCGCACTACGGCGCTGTCCACGCGCGGCGGCGGGTCGAAGCTTTCGGGTGGCACGAACAGCACGTGCTCCATGGCGTAGCGCCACTGCAGCATCACGCTCAGGCGGCCGTAATCGGCCGTGGATGGCTCGGCCACCATGCGGTCGATCACTTCCTTCTGCAGCATGAAGTGCTGGTCTTGCACCACGTCGGCCACATCGAGCAAGTGGAAAAGGATGGGGCTGGATATGTTGTAGGGCAGGTTGCCTACCACCCGCATCGGGCGCTCCGATGTGGCAGCCAGCGCGCGGAAGTCCACCTTGAGCACATCAGACTCAACCACTGTGAGTTGCGGGTGGGCGCGCAGGCGCACGGCAAGATCGCGGTCCAGCTCGATGACGGTGAGGTGCCCCAGCCGCTCGACCAGCGGTTGCGTCAGTGCGGCCAGGCCAGGGCCGATTTCCACGACGAACTGGCCGGGTGCGGGCGCGATCTCGCGCACGATCGCTTCGATGATCGCTTGGTCAGACAGAAAGTGCTGACCGAAACGCTTGCGTGCGTGGTGTTTCACCGGGGCGGCTCGCGGAATTCGACGTAGGCGCGGGCGCGCAGGTCACGGGCCCACTCGGCGTAGGACTCCTCGATCTTCTGGGCGCGCAGCACGTTGCGCACCCACTCGCGCTGCTCGCGCTGGCTCAGCGGCACCGCGCGGCGTTCCAGCACTTGAATCAGGTGCACCCCAAAACGCGAAACCACCGGGGCGGAAATCTCGTTGGGGGCGAGGTCGTTCATCACGTCCTCGAACTCGGGCACGAACATGCCTGGGTTGGCCCAGCCCAGATCACCACCCTGCTTGGCCGAGCCGTCCTGGCTGAACTGCTGGGCCTGGGATTCGAATGTGGCCTGGCCAGACGAGATGCGCTGGCGGATCTCGTTGAGCCGGGCGATCGTCGCTTCCTGGTCTTGCGGTGTGGCAGGGCGCAACAGGATGTGGCGGGCGCGGGTCTGGGTGACTGTGGTTTCAGGCAGCTTGGGATTGCGCTTCTCCAGCACCTTCAGCACGTGAAAGCCCGCGCCGCTGCGTACCAGGCCCACCACATCGCCTGCCTTGGCGTTCTGTATGGCTTCCAGGAAGAGCGAGGGGTAGCGGTCGGCAGGACGCAGCCCCAGCTGGCCGCCCGCGGCCTTGCCTTCGGGGGCATCTGACGAGTTGCGTGCCAGTGCGGCAAAGTCTTCGCCAGCGCGGGCGCGGCGCAGCACGTCTTCGGCTTTTGCCCGGCGTTCCGCCACGACGGCGGGGCTGGCATTGTCTGGCACGGACACCAGCACCTGGGCCAGGTTCAGGGCTGTCTGGCTGGGGTCGGTGCTGCGCTGCTGGTCACGCAGGTAGGCGTCGATGTCTTGTTCGCTCACGCGCACACGGTTGTCCACCTCGCGTTCACGCACCAGTTGCAGCAGCAGTTCGTCGCGCAGGTTGGCGCGGAACTGTGCCAGCGGCACGTTCATCGCCTTGATCCGCTCGTGCAGCTGGGGCACGGTCAGGCGGTTCTGGCGGGCCACGCTTTCTTCGGCCTGGGCCAGTGCGCTGTCCTCCACCTTCACGCCGATTTCCTTGGCCCATTGCAGCTGGGTTTTTTCAACGATGAGGCGCTCCAGCACCTGGCGGGCGAGTTCTTCGCGGGAGGGGGCGTCCGGCCCCGAAGGTGCCTCGACGCGTGCCAGCCGCGCACGCACCTCGTTGTTGGTGATGGGTTCGGAGTTGACCAGCGCGACGATGTGGTCTGCGCCTTGCGACACGGCTGCGCTGGCGTTGGCGGCGCCCAGTGGGTTGTTGCTCAAGCGCAGGGATTGCGCGCTGGATGCTGTGCCCAGGGCCAGCAGCAAGGCGGCGGTCAGCAGGGATGTCTTATTCATAGCGCTCGAAACGGCTGGGGGTGATGGTGTTTTCACGCAGGTACTGGTAGCGCGGTACGTTGTCGCGCAGTGTCTGCAGCGGGTTGGAGCCGATGCGCGAGAACCCGACGAATTCCAACTGGAACAGGATGCGCTGGTTGGCGTCGCTGCGGCTCTGCTGCAGGCGCTCCAGCACAATGCGGCCGATCCAGCAGCCTGCGTCGTATTCCAGGCCCGCGACCAGGTCCACGATCTTGCGGTCCTGTACGCTGTAGTTCACCCGGCCCACGCTGTACCACTGGTGCGGGCCCAGGCCGCGTCCAGGGCCGAGGTCGGCCGTCGCGCCGCCGAACAGATCACTCAGCGGCCACTGCCAGCTCAAGTCGATCTGCTCGCTGACGTTGCGCTGCACACGGTAGTTGGCGTTGAGTACGCGGTAGCTGCCGGGCTGGTAGCGTGCGCCCAAGGTCATCCGCTCGGACTGACCGCTCTTGGGGTTGTATTGCACCGTGCCGTTGAGGGTCCACTGCGGGTTCCACTGCAGCCGCCCGCCAAAGAGGATGTCGCTGAAGCGCTCGGTAGGCGGGCTTTCGTTGGGCAGAGTCACCCGCTGATCGTCTATGCGCAGCCGCTGCGCAACGCCCAGGCTAAGGATCTCCACGCCGGTGTCGGGGTGGATCAGCCGTGTGGTCGCGCCCACGGTGAGTGCATGCACGTCGGCAATGCGGTCGTTGCCACCATAGGGGTTGGTGGTGAAGATCGTTGCCAGGTTGAAGTCGTAGGCCGCGCTGTCGTAGTTGGGCAGGTAGCTTTGGTCGCGGTACGGCGTGTGGCTGTAGAAGATGCGCGGCTCCAGCGTTTGCACGAAGCTGCGGCCGAAGATGCTGGTGTCGCGCTCGAAGACCAGGCCGCTGTCCAGGCTCAGCGTGGGCAGGGCATAGCTCATGCTCTTGCGCCCGTTGCCCAGCGACTGGTCGAAGTCATACTGCCGCATGTGCAGCTGGAAGCCAGGCTTGATGTACCACCCGGGCGCCTGCCAGGTTTTGCCGAACTGTGCAATGGCCATCGCACGCGAACCGTTGAGGTTGGTGGTCTGGTCTGTGCTGCTGCCGTTCCACACGGTGGCCGTGCGCTTGCTTTCAAACCTGGTGAAGTTGGTCACCAGCGACCAGCGCCAGTCGTCCGAGCCACCAATGGAGAAGGCTTTGGGCCGGTAGTTTGCGGTCAGTGACGGCACGCGATCGTACGGCGGGGTGATGGGGCTGTCGGGGTCCTGCAGCGTCTGCCACTGGTAGGAGCCCACCGCCAGCGACCACGGCCCTGCGTTCCACGACAAGGTGGCATCGCTGGGCAGCAGGCGCTGGGTCAGGGTTGTGCTGGTGCGGGGGAAGTCGCGCCAGTAGTTGTCGTCGCTCACCCGGTTGAGGTTCAAGTTCAGGCCGAGCTGCCCCTGGCCGAGTTGGCCCAACGCCTGCTGGTGCTGCAGCGAGGAAGCCCAGCGGTCGCGGTTGCGCAACTTGTCGTTGTCCATGAAGGACGCCCGCAAGCGGCCTTCGTAGTTGCGCTCCAGGTAACGGAACTCGCCACCCAGGTCCAAGCCGCGCTTGGTCATCAGCGTGGGGTAGAGGGTGGCGTCGCGGTTCGGGGCCAGGTTCAGGTAGTACGGAACCGTCAACTCCAGGCCGCTTTGCGCATCCAGGTTGATGGTGGGCGGCAGCATGCCCGACTTGCGCCGGTCGGACAGCGGAAAGCTCGCGTAGGGCGATGCCAGCAGAGGCACGCCCTTGAAGTACAGCACACCGTTGGTGGCGGTGCCCGTGTCTTCCAGGTTGTCGAACTCGATCCGGCTGGCACGTACCTCCCAGTCAGGGCGTGAACGGCTCAACCCCGGGCGTGGACAGGTGGTGTAGCGCGCGTCATGTGCCACTGCGCGGTCTTCGCCCAGGAAGTCCAGCCGACTGGCTTCGCCCTGTCCGCCATTGCGCAGGATGGAAAAGCGCGGCTGCTCGAAATGGCCCTCGAAGGTGTCCAGCTTCAGCTTGAGCTCCGGGCCTTCGTAAACGTTGCCCAGCCGGTTGATGCGGACGTTGCCTTTGGCTTCTACCGTGTCTGTGGCCTGGAAGTGTTCCAGCCGTTCGGCACGCACTACTGTGTCATGGCGGCGCAGTTCGGCTTGGCCTTCGACCACGGTGTTGACGTCTGTCTGGCCGGAAATTCGCTCGCCAGACACGAAAGTGGGCGCTTGCGATGCCACGCTGGGCGGAAGCTTTTCCTGCAGCAGCGTGCTCATGGTCAACGGCAATTCGCCGCGTTCCAGGGGCAGGTCGCTTTGTGCGAGCGCGGCGGCGGGCCAGGCGGTGACGCCCAGCCACCACCACATGGGCCGGGGCGCGACTCGGCGCGGCCACCAGAGGCTGGCCAGGGGCTTGGGCAGTGAAGG
The DNA here is from genome assembly GCA_946481585.1 of uncultured Macromonas sp. Next base: position 7,155 of record CAMLOF010000105.1, read on the forward strand.
CGCGGAAACAGGTGGTTTCAAGGGCTGGCAACTCCGGCGCGTCCGGCCTGTGCCGGTCACGTTCGTAGAATAGGCTGCCATTATCCACGAGCCCCACCAAGCGCTCAGTTGCCTCTTTTTCCCGCCGTCCTTTCATGCAAGCCTCATCAACTCAGCCCGCCGTCGTCTGGTCCGATCCGCAGCGTGAAGCCGCTTTTCTGGCCTGGCTGGCCCAGCAGGCTCACGAACATGGTCTGGTGCCTGGCAGCGTTCGCCCTGCTTCTGCAGACGCGAGCTTTCGCCGTTACCTGCGCGTGGACCGCGTTGCGGGCGGCAGCCTGATCATCATGGATGCGCCGCCCGAGAAGGAGGATTGCAAGCCTTTCGTCAAGGTGGCGGGCCTGCTGCGCGATGCGGGCGTGCGGGTGCCAGCCATTCTTGCCTGGGACGAACCGCAAGGCTTCATGCTGCTGCAAGATGTGGGTGAGCGCACCTTGCTGGATGTGCTCAACCCTGAACAGCCCGCGCAGGCGCAGCCTTACTTCCGTGACGCCACCGCCGCCTTGCTGGACTGGCAGAAGGCCTCCAAGCCCGGCGTGCTGCCCGCCTACGACGAAGCACTGCTGCGTCGCGAACTGCAATTGTTCCCAGACTGGTACCTGGAAAAGCACAAGGGCTTGGCGCTGGACGACACCATGCGTGACACCCTGGCCAAGACCTTCTCGCTGATCGTGCAGCGCAACCTGGCGGCGCCCAGCGTCTACGTGCACCGTGACTACATGCCCCGCAACCTGATGCTGCCGCGAGCCGACGACGCCAACCAGCGCCTGAGCGTGCTCGACTTCCAGGACGCGGTGCATGGCCCCATCACCTACGACATTGCCAGCCTGATGCGTGACGCCTTCCTGACCTGGGAGGAAGACATGGTGCTGGATGTGACCATCCGCTACTGGGAGCAGGCGCGCAAGGCGGGGTTGATGGACTTTGAGGACTGGAGCGAGGACTTTGGTGCCTTTTATCGCGCGGTGGAGTGGATGGGGTTGCAGCGGCACCTGAAGGTGGCGGGCATCTTCGCGCGCCTCACCTTGCGCGACGGCAAGCCCAAGTACCTGGCCGACGCGCCGCGTTTCATCCACTACATCCGCAACACGGCCCTGCGCTACCGCGAACTCGCCCCCCTGCTGCGCCTGATCGACAAGGTCGAGGGCTGGGAAGCGGCTTCGGGTTTTGCCTACGGCCGCGTGTGAGCTTGCAGGCATGCCGCGCATCCATCACCCCGAACCTTTGCAGCCTGGCCTGGAGCTGGCGCTGACGCCCGAGGGCGCCCGCCATGTGCAGGTGCTGCGCCTGCAGCCGGGCGACGCCATCACCCTCTTTGGCGACCCGCTGGCCGGAGGCGAATACGACGCCACCGTGCTGCGCATGGGGCGGAGCAATGTGGACGTGAAGGTGGGCGCCCACCACGCCACCGATCGCGCGCCGCGCCGCGCCGTGCACCTGGCAGTGGGTATGCCCGCCAACGATCGCATGGACTGGTTGGTGGAAAAAGCCACTGAGTTGGGTGTGGCGAGCATCCAGCCGCTGATGACCGAGCGCAGCGTATTGCGACTGAAGGACGAGCGCGCCGAGAAGAAGGTGGCGCACTGGCAGGCTGTTGCCGTGAGCGCCTGCGAACAATGTGGCGGCAACCGTGTGCCGCATATCCACCCGGTGCGCACGCTGGAGGCCTGGCTGCGCGAAGCGGCCTGGACGCAGGATGCTTGGCGCGGGGTGCTGTCGCTGGCGGCAGGCAGCCAGCCTTTTGCGCAGGCTTGGCCTACAGATATCGGGGTGCCCATGTGGCTGGTGAACGGCCCCGAAGGCGGCCTGGGGGCGGCAGAAGAAGAGGCCTTGCTGGCGCGGGGCTTTGTACCCGTGGGGCTGGGGCCGCGTGTGCTGCGTGCCGAAACGGCTGCGCTGGCGGCACTCGCTCAGGCTGTTGTGGCCTGACTGAAGGCGGGCTTTTTTCCTGCGG
>CAMLOF010000106.1 GCA_946481585.1 uncultured Macromonas sp.
AAGAGACAAGAAGAAACCGCCACTTGGACGGTTTCTCATGCATCAGTAATGCGCAGCGCCCCAAAGATGCGCAGGCATGTCAGTGAGGTGCCGCAGCCCGCTGCGATCCAGCATCCGCTCACATGCCTCTTGGGCTTGCTCCATCACATCTGTTTCGTTGACGCTGAGCACCTGACGCCCTTGCATCAGCACACGCCCGTCAACGATGGTGGTGTCCACATCGGCACCGTTGGCGAAGCATGTGACGCGCATCAGCGGCATGTTCAGCGGCATCATGTGCGGCTTGAACAGGTCCACCAGAATGATGTCGGCCTTCTTGCCCGCTTCCAAGGAACCGATCTCGTCGGCAAGCCCCAAGGCACGCGCAGCGTCAATCGTGCACATTTCGAGCACCTTGCCGTGCGGCAGCACGTCGGGGTCGCGGAAATGGCGGCGGTGGTAGTGCATGGCCTGGAACATGTGGCGGAACATGTCGTAGCCACGGTCTGGCGCCGACCCGTCCGAGCCAAGTGCCACGTTGACACCGCGCTCGATCAGCTCAGGCACCGGGCAGCGCCCCAGGATCGACATGATCGCGCTGGGGTTGTGCACGATATGTGTACCGGTCTCCAGCGCGGCTGTCATGTCGTCCTCGGTCAAATCGATACTGTGCGACATGAACGAACGCGGCCCGAGCAAGCCCAGTTCGCGAGCCAGCGCGATGGTTCCTGCGCGGTGACCATCCTGGGTCAGGCCCAGGTCATACCGTCTGGCCAGCGCCACCCCGTCGGCAGCCTGGCGCTCGAACTGCGAGCGCAAGGCTTCGTGGGCGGGTTCGTGCATTGGCGCGAAAACGGCAAGGTTCACCGCCATCTGCAGACGGCCGCCGGCGCGGCCGTGGTTCTCTCGCACGATCTGATCGCACACGGCCATCATGGTTTCGGCATCGATCTCGTGCTCGGCTGGCGGTTGCGCCGCCCAGTCGGTGTAGGTGCGCGGCGCGGGCGGACGCGACGGTCCGACGGCCAGAACGGCACGCGTTCCGGCGGCCTCGATGGCATCGCCATGGGCGCGTGCGTACTTTGGATCGTCCACGCGCATGATGGAGTCGCCTCCACCGAACAGTGAAACACCGGTGGTGACGCCGGCCTTGAGTTTCTCCAGCGACGCCAAGGCCGCCTCGGCATGCCAGAAATGTTCGTCGGACGCGGCGGTGTAGATCTTGGCTGCGGCCTGCATCCAGGCGCCGGGGCCTGCCCCTGCCCCCATGGTGCGCAACATGCCGTGCCCGGCATGGGCGTGGCTGTCGATCAGGCCCGGCAGCACCGCTTTGCGGCGGGCGTCCAGGACTTGGCGGGGCTGGTAGCGCGCACGCAGGTCGGCTGCGTCGCCCACGGCGACGATGCGGTCGCCATTGACCGCCACGGAGGCGTTTTCGAGGATGCGGCGCTGAGCGTTGAGTGTGAAAACCGTGCCGTTGTCAATCAGCAGGTCGATGGTGGTGGGTGTCATGGGTTCAATGGTCCTGAGGTGTACGCGGCCTGACTAGGCGGCCACGGGTATGGCTGCCGCTGTGCGCGGCATGAAGCGCACTGGCTGGGTGACTGCAACGGCGTGGCAGGCGACGGAGGCACCGTCGGGCAGGCGGCGCAACTCGGGGGTTTCGCGCCGGCAGATGTCGGCCGCCATCGCACAACGCGGGTGGAACGCACAGCCAGGCGGCGGCGCCAGCGGGCTGGGGAGGTCCCCCGCGGGAACGGCAGCTGCACGGCGCCCCTGCCCTACCCTGGGAATGGCAGCCAGCAGCAGCTGGGTGTAGGGGTGCCTGGGGTTGTCGAACAAGGTTTCCGTTGACGCGACTTCCACCAGACGCCCCAGGTACATCACCCCGACGGTGGTGGAGACAAACCGCACCACTGCCAGGTTGTGGCTGATGAAGAGGCTGGTCAGGCCGTCCTCCGCCTCCAGGCGCTTGAGCAGATTGAGAATCTGGGCCTGCACGGACACGTCCAATGCAGACGTGGGCTCGTCGCACACCAGAAAATCGGGTTCACCCGCCAGTGCACGGGCGATGGAGATGCGCTGGCGCTGCCCCCCCGAAAACTCGTGCGGGTACTTTTCGGCGTCGGCAGCCGACAGCCCCACCCGCTGGAGCAACTCGGCCACGCGGGCCGGCACCTGATCGACAGGGCGCAAGCGCTGAAACACCAGGGGTTCGGCGATGGTGCGGCCGATGCGCCAGCGGGGGTTGAGCGACGCGTAGGGGTCCTGGAAGACCATTTGCACGCGCGGCGCCTGTTTTCCCGCCTCGGCAGCGAATTGCACGCTGCCCGAAGAAGCCCGGTCAAGCCCGGCCACGATGCGTGCGAGGGTCGTCTTTCCGCAGCCCGATTCACCGACGAGGCTGAATGTGGTGCCCCGCGGCACGTTCAGGCTCACACCGGACAGTGCCCGCACCGTTCGGCCCTGCGCCTGGAACTGGCGGGTCAAGTCGGAAACCTTCAGCAAAGGTTGAGGTTTGGCATTCATCAGGCGGCCTCCGCCACGGGGGGCAGTTCAAGAACGGGGGACCAGCAGGCCAAGGAGACGCCGCGGTGTTCCACCAGCTTGGGGCGTTGCTGGCGGCAGATGTCGGTGGCACGTTCGCAGCGTGGGTGAAATGCGCAACCATCAGGGCGGGCTGACAGGCGCGGCATCGCCCCATCGATCTGCTTGAGCTGACTGGGCGTGTGGTCCAGCGGTGGAATCGAGCGCATCAGGCCGTGTGTGTAGGGGTGTGCGGGGCGTCCGACCACGTCCTCGACCCGGCCAATTTCGGCAATGCGGCCGGCGTACATCACCGCCACGCGATCGGCGTTTTCCGATATCACGCCCATGTCGTGCGTTACCAGCAGCACCGCCGTGCCGCGTTCCTGGCACAGGCGGCGCAACAGCTCCAGCACCTGCGCCTGTACCGACACATCCAGCGCAGTGGTCGGCTCATCGGCCACCACCAGATCGGGTTCGGCGCACAGTGCCAGCGCAATCACGATGCGCTGGCGCATGCCGCCGGAGAACTGGTGCGGGTAGGCGTCGACCCGCTCTGCAGGCGACGGAATGCCGACGCGGCGAAGCCAATCAACCGCCCTCTCCCGGGCCTCTGCGGCGGTGAGCGGCAGGTGGGTGCACAGCGTTTCGATCAGCTGATCGCCCACGGTGAGCAGCGGGTTGAGGCTGAGCAGCGGATCCTGAAAAACTGCCGCGATGCGGCGGCCGCGCAAGGCTCGCATGCGCGCTGGCGGCAAGGCCTGGATGGCTTCGCCGTCGAAGATGATCTGGCCAGAGGCAACGTGCGCTGGCGGGTCCAGCAAGCCCAGAACGGCCATGCCGGTGAGGGACTTGCCAGCGCCGGACTCTCCAACGAAGCCGAGAATCTCACCGCGAGCGATGTCGAAACTCACGTCGTCAAGCGCAATCAGCGGGCTGTGGCGTGTCGGAATCTCCACGCGCAGGTGGCGCACCGACAGCAATGGGGAAGCATTCATGTGTGGTTCCTTCATCTCATTTCAGCCGGGGGTTGAGGACGTCACGCAGCCAGTCGCCAAACAGGTTGACCCCCAGCACCAGGCCCACCAGCAGCAGACCGGGCATGACGGTGATCCACCACTCGCCGGAGAACAGCACTTCATTGCCGATGCGGATCAGGGTGCCCAGAGAAGGTGAGCTGGCGGGAACGCCCAGCCCCAGGAAACTCAGCGTGGCCTCGGTGAGGATGGCCAAGCCGATGGACAGTGTTGCGATCACCATCACAGGGCTCAGCACATTGGGCAGCACGTGCCGCCACAGGATGCGAATGCGGCCCATGCCAATCAGACGTGCGGCATTGACGTAGTCCTTGTCTTTTTCAACAAGCGTCAAGCCGCGCACCGTGCGGGCGTATTGCACCCAGTTGGCAAGCGCGATGGCCAACACCACGATGTACAGCGACATCTCTTCGTAGATCTCGCGCGGCATCACCGTGCGAGACAGACCGTCGATCAGCAGCGCCACGAGGATGGCGGGAAAGCTCAGCTGGACGTCGGCAGCGCGCATGATGAGCGCATCCAGCCGACCGCCGCTGTAGCCTGCCAGCAGGCCAAGTGCCACACCCAGCGCCATGGCCACCACTGTGGACGCCAGACCGACCAGCAGCGAAATGCGCAAGCCGTAAAGCATGACCGAGACCAGGTCACGGCCCTGGCCGTCGGTGCCCAGCAGAAAGCGCCATTGACCGCCTTCCATCCAGACGGGAGGCATGCGGGCGTCGAGGATGTCGAGCGCGGCGGGGTCGAAGGGGTTCTGCGGTGCCAGCCAGGGCGCGGCCAAAGCCATCACCGCGTAAACCACCAGCAGGAAGGCCGCGATCATGGCCTCGGGGGAACGGCGCAATTGCCAGACCAGATCGGCATTGCGCACTCGGTGCCAGCCCGAAACAAGTGTGTTCATGGTGTGTGCTCCTCTCAGCGCGAGGTGCGCAGGCGCGGATCGACGGCGAAATACAGCAGGTCGACCACGGTGTTGATGACGACAAACAGCAGTGCAATCAGCAGGAGGTAGGCTGCGATGACGGGCACGTCGCTGAAGGTGATGGCCTGGATGATGAGCAGCCCGAGTCCTGGCCACTGGAACACGGTCTCGGTGATGATCGAGAAAGCGATCATGGCGCCGATCTGCAGGCCTGCCACGGTGATGATGGGGATCAGCGTGTTGCGCAACGCGTGCTTGAAGTGCACCGAGCGCTCCCGCAGGCCACGTGCCCGGGCGAACTTGATGTACTCGGTGCGCATGACTTCCATCATCTGCGTGCGAGTCAGCCGCATGAACAGCGTGAGCTGGAACAAGGCCAGTGTGATGGCTGGCATCACCAGCGACGCCCAGCCGCTTGCGGTCAGCAACCCGGTGTTCCAGCCACCCACCTGAGTCAGTTCCCCGCGGCCGAACGCGGGCAGCCAGTTCAGGCCGACGGAGAACACGAGTATGAGCAGGATACCGGTGACGAAGGATGGCACCGAAATCCCGACCAACGATGCCACCTGCAGTGCGCGGGCGCCAGCCGAGCGTGGCCGTATGCCGCTGTAAACCCCAAGGGGAATGCCTACGGCCAGGGCCAGAACGGCGGCCACCAGAGCGAGCTCCAGCGTTGCGGGCAGGCGCGAGGCGATGACCTGCGCCACCGGTTCGAGGTTGCGGTACGAAACACCGAACTCGCCCTGCAGTGCCCTGCCCACGAAGCGCAGGTACTGCAGGGGCAGCGGCTGGTCCAGCCCCAGGCTTTCGCGCAGGGCTGCTTTTTCTTCAGCGGTCGCGTTCTCTCCCGCGAGGTTGTTGACCGGGTCGCCGATGAAGTTGAACAGGCCAAAGGCCAGCAGAGAGACGACAGCCATCACCAGCAAGCCATTGGCCAGCCGGGCAGTGATGAAGCGGATCATTTTGCTTAACTGCGCTTGATGCTTCTGTTACTTGGCCGGTGCGCGTACCAGCCACAGCCGCATCTGGTTGTCGGGCGCCTGGGCCAGCTGGATACCCTTGCGCGCAGCCCAGGTGATGGGTTGCTGGTGCAGCGGCACGTGCGAAATGTCCTCGCGCTCAAGTGCAACGGCTTCTTCGATCAGCTTGTTGCGTTTGGCGGCGTCGATCTCTGCGGCGATGCGAGGCAGGTAGGCATCAAACTTGGGATTGCTGTAGCGGCCGGCGTTAAGAGCGCCCTCCCGCTGGGTACGGGTGTGCACCACGTCTTTGAGCAGGCCGTAAGAGTCTGCCATGGGCAGACCGGCGTGGCCAACGATGTAGAAGGACACGTCATTGGTGTTGAGCCGGACGCTCCAGCGCGCCGTCGGCTCGATCGTCAAGTTGGTCTTGATGCCCACCCGCGCCAGCATGGACGAGATGGCCAGGCAGATCGCCTCGTCGTAGACGTAGCGGTCGTTCGGGCATTGCATGCCCACGGTGAAACCGTTGGGGTAGCCTGCGTCTGCCAGCAGTTTCTTGGCTGCGGCCTGGTCGTAGGGCAGCAAGCGCTTGTTGAGCGAGTTGGGGGCGCCGTTGAGGTACGGTGACAACAGGGTGCCAGCAGGCCACGAGGCGTTGCGCATCACCGAGCGCTTGATCGCTTCGATGTCGATGGCATGGTAGACCGCCTGGCGGACACGCTTGTCCTTGAAGGGGTTCTTTCCCTTGACGTCGCTGTAGAGCAGCTCGTCGCGGTGCTGGTCCATGCCCAGGAAAATCGTGCGCAATTCAGGGCCTTGGACCACATCCACACCGCTGGATTGCAGACGCGGGACGTCCTGCAGCGGGACGCTGACGGAAACGTCGATGCTGCCGCTGATCAGGGCCGAGGTGCGGGTCGCATCCGACTTGATGGGCATGAAGGTCACCTCGCCCAGGTTGTGCTTGGGCTTGTCCCACCAGCCTGCAAAGGCCGTCAGCACCGTGCGGGTGTCAACGTCACGCTGCTTCAGCATGAAGGGGCCGGTGCCGTTGGTGTTGCGGTTGGCGTGGTTTTCCTTCTGTTTCTGCAGGTCGCTGGCCTCTGTGGAGCGGTTTGCTTCAGACCACCCCTTGTCCATGACCAGAAGCTGCACCAGTTCGTTGGTCAAGATGGGCATGGGGTTGTGCGTTTCCACGTCCACCGTGTTGGCGTCAACTTTGCGCACGTCTTTGATGTCGCTGAGGTTGCCCTTGACCAGTGAACCTGGGGTGTTCACCCGCTGCCAGGAAAACACCACGTCATCGGCATCGAAGGTCTCGCCGTTGTGGAACTTCACCCCTTGGCGCAACGTGAAGCGCCATACCGTGGGGCTGACCACCTTCCAGGACGTTGCCAGTGCGGGCTCGATCTGCAGCTTGTCATTGAAACGGACCAGCGCTTCGTAGATGTTGCTCACGAATGCGTTGGTGAAGCTGTTGTTGGTCGAGTGCGGGTCCATGGACAGGGCGTCCAGGTTGGCAGACCAGGTCAGCGATTGGGCTGGCGCCTGCGCCATGCCGGTTTGCAGGCCCAGGCCTGCGATCAGTGCCACCAGGGCGCGGGAAAAGAGTTGCTGCTTCACGATGTCTCCTCTTGGGTTGGTCAGTGCGATCGACGTCTTGTGTCGATTCGTGGGATTATTGTCACATAAATAAAAAGTTTTGCAACAATTATTCAGGCGTTTGTTACCATAGAAACCCTCATGGCACAATTCAGCCTTTCTTACAGGGATCAACATGGCACGCCCCAAGAACAAGCCCCTCCAGATCGCGCCCGCAGACGACACTGACGACGCCAGCCAGTCACAGGAACTGGCGGACGAAACGCGTGTTCACAAAGCGATCGTCGATGCCGTTTTGTCACAAAAACTCCCTCCAGGCACACGCCTGGTGGAAACACCGCTGTGCGAAGCCTTTGGGGTAAACCGCTCTTTGCTGCGGCGGGTGCTGGTTCGGCTGGCAAACGAAAAGGTGGTGGAGCTGCAGCACAACAAGGGCGCTGCGGTGGCGCAACCCACCCAGACCGAGATGCACGAGGTCTTTGAGGTGCGCCGCCTGATTGAAGGGGGGCTGATGCGCCGCCTGTGTGCCTGCGCACGGCCTGGCGACATCACCGGCCTTCGCCGCCTGGTTGATGACGAGACACAGGCTTACCAGAAGGGTGACCGCACCAACTGGATTCGCCTGTCTGGCGAGTACCACTTGGCGGCAGCACGCATTCTGGGCAACCACGAGCTGGAAGAAATCATGAACGCCCTGGTGGCCCGCACGACGCTGATGAAGGCGCTCTACATTGCGCCCGGGCGCAATGTGTGCTCGTTCGAGGAGCACACGGCCATTCTTGACGCCATTGCCGCAGGCGACGCCGAGCTTGCCTGCCGCCTGATGGACGAACACCTGCAAAGTGCCGAACGCAAGCTGAGGCTCGAACCGCCTTCCACAGACATCGACCTGTTGAAACTGTTCGGTCAGCGGTCATGAACACCGCCAGCGACACTGCGGACGGCACAAGCGTCAACGCCCGATTCAACGGTTTGTCAAAAGTCCTGGCGCTGGCCTTGGCGCCACTCGTGGCGCTGGGTTTTTCGCGTTTTTCCTACGCGCTGCTGTTGCCCGCCATGCAGAGCGACCTGGGCTGGAGCCTGTCGCAAGCGGGCGCTTTGAACACTGCCAACGGCCTGGGCTACCTGATCGGCGCCGCCGCTTCAGCGTTCATCGGGCGCCGCTGGGGTGAAAGCAAAGGTTTTGGAGCCAGCATGTTGCTCAGTGCTCTTGCACTGCTGCTCAGTGGCCTGGTGGATGATTGGCACGCCTTCATGGCCGTGCGCTTTTTCGGCGGCGTGAGCACTGCCGTGACCTTTGTGCTGGGCACGGCCTTGGCCGCACGAGCCATGCCGCAGCGACCTGCCACCGCCCTTGCCTGCTACTTTGGCGGCTCTGGCATGGGCATGGTACTGGCGGGCAGCGTGCTGCCGCATTGGGTGGAAGCCAGTGCGAATGGCTGGCAGGCCGCCTGGTTGCTGATGGGGGCTGCGGCCGTTCTGGCGGCGTTCGTCAGCACCGCTGCGGCCAAGGCGCTGCCCAGCGGCAACGCCCACCAGCCGCGCGCTCAAGATGGAAGCGGCCTCAGGCCTTTGTGGCCCAGCCTGGCAGCCAATGCCCTCTTTGGCGCGGGTTATGTCGGCTACACGACCTTCGTCATCGCGTTGCTGCGTCAGCAGGGATACAGCACAACGGCTACGTCCATTTTCTTCTGTGCCCTGGGACTGGCCTCGCTGCTTGCCACGCCCGCATGGGGCCGGGGCCTGGCAAGGATGCGCAATGGCCACGGCTTTGCCGTCGTCTCTGTCTGTGTGGCAATCGGATCGGTTCCGGTGCTGCTCTCCCCTCTTCTGCCTTCGCTCGCGTTTTCGGCGCTTGTCTTCGGCGCCAGCTTCATGGCCGGGCCTGCCGCGGTGAGCCTGGTCGCCCAGCGCATGCTGCCCGCGCCTCAACTGGCGGGCGCCCTGGGCGCCCTGACGGCCGCTTTCTCCCTGGGGCAGTCCATCGGGCCGGTGCTGGCGGGTTGGATTGCAGATGCTTCGGGCCGCCTTGAAGCGGGCCTGTGGCTGGGCCCGGTGTTGCTGGT
>CAMLOF010000107.1 GCA_946481585.1 uncultured Macromonas sp.
CGGTGAACCAGCTGGACCAGATGACGCAGCAGAACGCGGCCCTGGTGGAGCAAAGCGCAGCGGCTGCCGAGAACTTGAAAGATCAGGCCGCATCGCTGATGCAGGCCTTGGCGATGTTTGGCGGCTCAGGAGCCGTGGGGCGCCTGAGTTTGCGCTGAACCCAAAAAGCAAAAGGCCCACCGAGGTGAGCCTTTTGCTGTGCAAGGAAGAATTACTTCTTCTTCTTGCCTTTCTTGTCGTCGGCAGCGGCAGCGACCGGCGCAGCGATCACTTCCTCGACCGGCTCCACCACGGTAGCGATGGTGGGGTTCGGCTTGCCGTGGGTCACCAGCTTGATGCCAGCGGCCAGTTGCAGGTCGTTGGCGTGGATGCTCTGACCCTTGGTCACATTGCCCAGGTCGACTTCGATGAACTCAGGCAGTTTGATGGCCAGGCACTCGATTTCCACTTCGGTCACGATGTGGTTGATCACGCACTTGTCCTGCTTCACAGCGGGGGAGTTGTCGGCGTTCACGAAGTGCAGGGGCACCTTCTTGTGCAGACGGGTGGTTTCGTCCACGCGCTGGAAGTCCACGTGCAGGACCAGGGGCTTGAACGGGTGGTACTGCACGTCACGCAGCAGAACCTTCTCGACCTTGCCGCCGAGTTCCATGTCGAGGATGGAAGCGTGGAAAGCCTCTTTCTTCAGGGCATGCCACAGGGCGTTGTGGTCCAGCTCGATGGTGGCGGGGGCAACGTTGCCACCGAAAACGATACCGGGCGTGCGGCCGGTGTTGCGCAGGCGGCGGCTCGCACCCGTGCCCTGCTTGGCGCGCTCAAAAGCGACGAATTGCATGGTTTTACTCCATTGTGGGGGCCTGCCGCGACCAGCGGGCCCCAAACTTAAAAAGCGCCCCTCGGCCAAAACGGCTTGGGGCGCCACGACATGTTGCCGTCAGGAAAGTGGCCTCAGGCCGCGCTCTCCTGATCAGCGAACAAACTCATCACCGACTCACCGCTGGCAATACGCGCAATGGTTTCAGCCATCAGCGGTGCCACGGAAAGCTGGCGGATCTTCGAGCAGGCCTGTGCGGCCTGGCTCAGGGGAATGGTGTTGGTGACCACCACCTCGTCGAGCGCGTCGCCTTTGGCGATGCGGTCGATGGCGGGGCCAGAGAAAATGGGGTGCGTGCAGTAGGCATACACCTTCTTGGCGCCACGTTCCTTCAGCACTTCGGCGGCTTTCACCAGCGTGCCTGCGGTGTCAATCATGTCGTCCATGATCACGCAGTTGCGGCCTTCGATGTCGCCGATGACGTGCATGACTTCGGACACGTTCGCCTTGGGGCGGCGCTTGTCGATGATGGCCATGTCGCAATTCAACTGCTTGGCCAGAGCACGTGCACGCACCACACCGCCAACGTCGGGTGACACCACCAGCAGGTCGGGGTAGCTCTTGGCGCGCAGGTCGCCCAGCAGCACGGGGGACGCGTAGATGTTGTCCACCGGGATGTCGAAGAAGCCCTGGATCTGGTCGGCGTGCAGGTCCATGGTCAGCACGCGGTCCACACCCACAGCCTGCAGCATGTTGGCCACCACCTTGGCGGAAATAGGCACACGGCTGGAGCGCGGGCGGCGGTCCTGGCGGGCGTAACCGAAATATGGAATGACTGCAGAGATGCGAGCAGCGGAAGCACGCTTCAGGGCATCGACCATGATGATGAGTTCCATGAGGTTCTCATTGGTCGGTGCGCAGGTGGACTGGATCACGAAAACGTCACGAGCACGGACGTTCTGTGTGATCTCGACGGTGACTTCACCGTCAGAGAAACGACCAACATTGGCCGCACCCAGCGTGGTGCCGAGGTGATGTGCGATTTCAGCGGCCAGTACCGGGTTTGCGTTACCGGTAAAGATCATGAAATCCGGTGCTTGCACTGGCGTGGAAATTTGCATGAGATACCCGGCGCAGGAAAAATATTTTGGCAGGGGAGGAAGGACTCGAACCCTCGCATGCCGGAATCAAAATCCGGTGCCTTAACCAACTTGGCGACTCCCCTACACTGGTTCGCTGCTGACGCAACGCACCGAATGCAGTACTTGCTCATCTCGTTTTGAGCAACGCCCGGTATTGTAACCGTTAACGCCACCCAATCAGAGGATGCTCATTCAAATTGCTGCAAATTTTTGATTGCCAGCCTGGGGGCAGATCGGACGTATCCGGCATCTGCATGAATCCCCTGGGAATTCTGGCAAACAAAGCACTGCCTGAGCCTGTCATTCGCCCGTTCAAACCCCGGGCTTGCAACCAGCTCAGCCCCTGATCGATGTCAGGGCACAGGGCCTTCGCAACAGGCTGCAAGTCGTTGTGCCCGAATCCGTAGATTCGTTGCTCCATTTCAGGCTGGTTAGGCATTGAAATGTCGTTTGCAGCAAAGTCTGCCATTGTAGCGTGCTTTGCGGCTCTTTGCAAATCCGGGCTCGAAAAAATTTTCGGTGTTGACGCGCCAGTGGGGGGCTTCACCACAAGAAAGCGTGCCGGGGGAAGTTCCAGCGGGTGCAGTTGTTCGCCAATGCCTTCTACCCAGGCGTTGCGGCCGCCTAGAAAGAAGGGCACATCAGCCCCCAGTGCCAACCCTAGGGGCAGCAGCTTTTCCAGAGGCCAGTGCAGACTCCACAGTTGGTTGAGTGCCAGCAGCGTGCTGGCGGCGTCGGTGGAGCCGCCGCCCATACCTGCTTCCACGGGAATGCGCTTGTCCAGTGCAATGTGCGCCCCCAGCGTGCAGCCGCTTGCTTGCTGCAAGGCCCTTGCCGCGCGCACTACCAGGTCGTTGCCAGGCAGCGGGGGTGCCGTCGAGTTCAGGTCTTCCCGGCTGATCTGGCCATCGTCGCGAAGCTCAAAGTGCAGAGTGTCTGCCCAATCGATCAGCATGAAGACCGATTGCAGCAGGTGGTAGCCGTCCTCGCGCCTGCCCACGATATGCAGGAACAGATTGAGCTTGGCTGGAGCGGGAACGTCGAGGAGTTGGCGCAACGTCATGGCGGTTTACTGGAATACGACGCGCAAGCGCGCACCGGGCAAAGGGTGCAGGCGGCGCGCGCTCAGGCGGCCTTGCGGGTGTTGCGTCAGGTCCACTTCCCAGCCATCCAGTGACGTGGGCTCACCTCGAAGCCAATCGAACAGCGGCGCTATTGGCAATGCGGTGCCTGTGAGTTCGGTGGTCAAGCTCGCCATGTCGGGGTATTGGCGGGTTTCGTCCCCGCGTTGCAGCGTAGCGCCCTGGCTGGACCACGTTGCACTGGCCACCGTCTGGCCGAAGGGCGAGAAGAGTTTGATCTCTCCGCGAGCGGCGTTTCCAGCGAGTTCGAAGCCTGCGGAGTAGTTTTGGGGAGGGTCGCCGTCGAGCTGCAGATTGAGCCTGCCAGACCACCAGTCGGCAGCCCCGGGCGCGGGGGCTGGTGGGGTTGCACACCCTGCGAGCCAGATGGCGGGTGGCAGCACTGCGATGGACAGGAAGCGGCGTCGGCCGACGGCGCGATTCGTCATGGTTTGACGTTCAGGCGGCGCAAGGTGGAAAGCAGGGTCTCGTTCTCAGGGTTCAAGAGAAGCCCTTCGCGCCAAACCTTGAGAGCATCTTCGCGCTGGCCTTTGGCCCAGTGGACCTCTCCCAGGTGGGCGGCGATCTCGGCGTCGGGCCGACGTCGGTAGGCGTCTTGCAGAATGCGCAGGGCTTCTGGCAGATTGCCCATGCGAAATTCCACCCAACCCAGGCTGTCCAGGATGAATGGATCGTTCGGCGTAGCCCGCAACGCCTGCTGGATGAGTGCTTTCGCCTCGGGCAGGCGAACGTTGCGGTCGGCCAGCGAATAACCCAGTGCGTTGTAGGCGTGGTGGTAGTCTGGCTTGCGGGCAATCAGTTCGCGCAGCAGCCGTTCCATTTCATCGGGGCGCCCGGCTTTTTCAGCAGCCATGGCTTGTTCGTAGACCAGATCGGCGTCGTCCGGGAAGCGTTTGACGGCTTCGGCATAGACCTCCGACGCCGCCTGGTGCATGCCCTGGTCGCGCAATAGCTGGGCTTCTGCCAGCAATTTGCGGCGCGAGTCATCCGGGCTGCGCTCGGGCTGCTGGCGCAGCAGCGCCCGTGCTTCATCTACTTTTCCTTGTCGCGCCAGCATGGCGGCACGCCTGAGCTGGGTGCTCAGGATGTCCTGGCCGTCTTCAATTCGGTCCAACCAGGCGTTGGCAGCTGCGTAGTCCTTGCGTTGCTCTGCCATCTGCGCAAGTTGAAGGAAGGCTTGGGTTTGCCCCCGACGGGTAGCGTCGGCAGGCAGTTCACGGGCCAGGACCAGATACTGTTCGAGTGACGCCTGTGCCGCGTCGTACAACCGTTCCTGGAATTGCAGGGTGCCCTGCAGCAGCCACGCATCTGCAAGCGTGGGGTCTTGCTGGATGACTGTGGCAATTTCCTGTCTGGCAGGGCCGTATTGGCGCTGATCAATCAACGCACGGATGAAGCCCAGGTGCAGGGGGCGTTGGGCGTCGCGCCCGTTGCGTTCCAGAAAACTGCGCACCAGGGCCTCGGCGCCAGGCTGGTCGCGTTCCATCAGTTCCAGGCCCAGAACGGCGGGCATCACGGCCTTGCTGTCCGCTGCCATGGCCTGTTTGGCAGAAGCGAGGGCGTCAGCATTGTTTTGCTGATCGAGTTGCATGCGGCCCAGGCTGGTCCATGCAGCCGAGGCTGTGGAAGGGTCCGCAAGAAAGGGTTGCAGCGCGGTACGGGCGGCCTGCAAGGCAGCGTCCTTGTCGCTGGTGCGTGCCAGTGTCTGCGGTATGGCACCGATCACGTCTGCGCGCCGTTCCGGGGGGGCAAGCTGAATCAGCGTGCGCAGCGTTTGCGTGATTTCGGCAGGCCGGTTGAGGGCGAGCAGAATCTGCAAAACGTAACGGTGGGGCTCGTCGGACCGGGGGTGCGCCGCGGCCCAGTCGCGCGCGGCGCTTAGGGCGGCGTTGCCAGCACGGCCCTGCAAAGCGATTTCAACGGCTCTGCGGTAGAGCTCCTCGCGTTGCGTCTTGCGTGCGGCATCGAGCACCAGTGAGTAGGCAGGCCCTGGCTCTTCGTTGCGCAGATGCATCTCGCCCAGCAGTAGCTGGTAGAACAGCTCTGCATCTATTTCAGAGTTGGCGACAGGCGGGGCAGGCAACGCTGGCGCATCTTGGGCTTTCGCCTGCAAAGGCCAAAGCACGGAGAGCGTCAGGGCGAGCGCCGCGACTGCAACAGGCCGCAAGGTGCTGCGCCGATGTGAAGGGTTGCTGGCCGGGGCCGAAGTACCGGGGCGAGCCAGCTGGACACCGCGGGCTAGGTGAAGGGCAAGCGCGTGCATTGGCCGATCATAATGGAAGCCCCGTAGTCTTACCCACTGCCAGAACATGCCCGAATTGCCCGAAGTGGAGGTGACCCGACTGAGTTTTGCCGACCGCATCCGTGGGGCGGCTGTGAGAGCAGTACGCCTGGGCAAACCGCTGCGCTGGCCGCTGGGGGTGGAGCCCGCAACCTTGACCGGGCGACGGGTCCTGAGCGTGCGCCGCCGTGGCAAGTATCTGTTGATCGACCTGGACGAGGGCATTTTGCTTATGCACCTGGGCATGTCGGGCAGCGTGCAGTTTGCAGACCATCTGCCCCCTGCCGGGGTGCATGACCATTTTGATATGCAGACGAGCCAAGGCGTGTTGCGGCTCAACGATCCGCGCCGATTTGGTGCCGTGGTGTACGTGCAAGGCGAAAGCGACCCGCTGGCCGTGAAGCTGCTTGGTGGCCTGGGCGTTGAGCCTTTGACCGACGACTTTGAACCTGAGGCCTTTCACCGTGCCTTGCGCCAGCGCCAGGCCAGCATCAAGCAGGTGCTGATGGCGGGCGACATTGTGGTGGGGGTGGGCAACATTTATGCGTCCGAGGCGCTGTTCCTGGCGGGCATCAGGCCCACGGTGCGTGCCAACAGGCTCAGCCTGCCGCGCGTGCGCAAGCTGCACCAGGCCATACGCCAGGTGCTGGACAAGGCCTTGAATTCAGGCGGCAGCACGCTGCGCAACTTCTCGAACGCGCACGGGCAAAGCGGGCACTTCCAGCTGGAGGTGATGGTTTACGACCGGGCAGGCGAGCCTTGCCGGGTCTGCGGCACGCCGATACGCATGCTGCGTCAGGGGCAACGTTCCACCTTCTATTGCCCCCACTGCCAGAAGGCTTGAAAAGCCGCCTGCGGTGCTATATTGGCCGCAGACCATACACACCATGAACATGCAGGGCCCCATGTCTTTCAACCAGGAATTCGACGAGCACGGCGTTTGGCGGCGGCAGTACGCCGCGCGATTGAAGACGCTGGCAGACTGGCTTGAAACCGAGGAACTGCTGGACGCGGGTACGCGGGAACGGCTGGAGCAGTTGCAGGCGCAGCTCAAGTCGGACAAGGTGATGGTGGCCTTCGTCGCGGAGTTCTCGCGCGGCAAGTCGGAACTCATCAACGCGGTGTTTTTTGCGGGCTACGGGCGGCGCATCATGCCTGCCAGCGCCGGGCGCACCACCATGTGCCCCACAGAATTGGGCTACGACTCCGACGTACCTCCTTGCCTGCGTCTGTTGCCCATCGACACGCGCCTTCAGCCGCAATCTCTGCTGGAGTGGCGCAGCGCCCCCGAGCAGTGGGAGCGCATCGATCTGGATGTGAACGACCCGGCGCAGTTGGCCCAGGCCATAGAGAAGGTGGCCGAGGTGCGCCGCGTGAGCGTGGACGATGCGCGGGCGCTGGGCTTCTGGCACGACGAGTCTCCCGACGACAACCCGCTCACCGGGCCGGATGGTCTGGTGGAGGTGCCGAGGTGGCGGCACGCGCTCATCAACATGGCGCACCCGCTGTTGAAGCAGGGGCTGGTGATTCTGGACACGCCTGGGCTGAACGCGATTGGTGCCGAACCCGAACTGACGGTGAGCCTGCTGCCGCAGGCGCATGCGGTGGTGTTCATCCTGGCTGCGGATGCGGGTGTGAGCAAGTCCGACCTTGCCATGTGGCGCGAGCACCTGGCACCTGCCGCCGAGCGCAACGACACGCGGCTGGTGGTGCTCAACAAGATCGATACCCTGTGGGACGAGTTGAGCACGCCGCAATACATAGAGCAGCAGATCCAGCACCAGCGCGAGGATTCGGCTCAGGTGCTGGGCTTGCAGCCGCAGCAGGTGATAGCGGTGTCTGCCCAGAAGGGGTTGCTGGCCAAGGTGCGGCAGGACGAAGCGCTGTTGAGTGAAAGCCGCCTGCCTGACCTGGAGCGGGCCTTGGCGGAAGACGTGCTGGCGCAGCGCAGGCACATCTTGCAGACCAGTGTGGCAGGTGCGCTCGAGACCTTGCGAACGGAAGTGAGCCAGCATTTGCACGCCCGCACCCGCGAACTGGTGGAGCAGGTGCAGGAACTGGAGGGCTTGCGCGGCAAGAACACCACGGTGATCAAGCAGATGCGCATGCGCATCGAGCAGGAACAGAACGAGTTCGATGCCAGCGGCGCGCGTATACAGGCGGTGCGCTCGGTGCACCTCAAGCTGCTGAAGGACGTGTTCGCGTTGCTGGGCACCAACCACTTGAAGGCCGAGGTGGCACAACTGGGCGAAGCGCTCAGGCAGCCGGGCATCAAGCTGGGGGTGAAGAAAGTGTATGGCGATGCTTTCGACCGCTTGCGTGCTGGTTTGCAGCAGGCCCAGCGCCTGGCTGATGAGGTGCAGGACATGCTGGGCAGCAGCTTCCGCAGCCTGAACGCGGAGTTCGGCTTTTCCCTGCAACTGCCGCAAAAGCTCGATGTCGTGCGCTTTGCGCAGGAATTGGACGTGATCGAGCGCAACCACCTGCAGTATCTGGGGCTCACCAACATCTTCAGGCTTGCGCAGCCGGAGTTTGCTGAGCGGCTGGCCAAGGCAGTGATGTCTCGCCTGCGTGGCGTTTACGACGATGCGTCAAGCGAGGTGGAACTGTGGAACAAGTCTGCCGCGGCACAGCTGGATGGGCAGTTGCGTGAGCGTCGCAAGAACTTTGCACGGCGTATTGAGGCAGTGCACCGCATCCAGCAGGCTGCTGGCGGTCTGGATGAACGCATTGCAGAACTGCAGCAGCGCCTAGCCACGCTGGAAACCGATCGGGCCGAACTGGAGCGTTTGACCAGTGAACTGGGACAGGGTGACGAGGTGGCCGAAGAGGTGAGCGCCGAATCCTGGCCCGATGCGGACAGCGCCGCAGTACCCCATGATGCGGCCTGAGCGCGAGGCGGGAAGACAGGCAGTTCCCGCAGCGTTTTTTCCCACCTTGGTGGCCTGGCAGAAAGTGCATGGGCGGCATGGCTTGCCTTGGCAGGGCACGCGCGACCCCTATCGCGTGTGGCTGTCCGAAATCATGCTGCAGCAGACCCAGGTGAGCACCGTGCTGAGTTACTACCCGCGCTTTCTGGCGCGTTTCGCTGACGTGCATGCGCTGGCCGCTGCGCATCAGGATGACGTGCTGGCGCTGTGGAGCGGCTTGGGTTACTACAGCCGGGCGCGCAACCTGCACCGCTGCGCCCAGGAGGTGGTTGAGCAGTGGGGCGGGGCGTTTCCGCGCACAGCGGAGGCCTTGCAGACGCTTCACGGGATCGGACCGTCCACAGCGGCGGCCATTGCGGCTTTCTGCTTTGGTGAGCGGGTGTCCATACTCGACGGCAACGTGCGGCGGGTGTTGACGCGCCTGCTGGCTTTTGAAGGTGACTTGGCCGATGCCGCGCAGGAGCGCCAGCTGTGGCAACTGGCCCAGGAGATGCTGCCAGCAGAAGCCACAGCAGACGACATGGCCGCCTACACGCAGGGGCTGATGGACCTGGGCGCGACCCTGTGCACGCGCAGCAAGCCGCAATGTCTGCTGTGCCCGGTGGCATCACTTTGTCAGGCGCGCGCCCAGCAGCGGCCAGGTGACTTCCCGGTCAAGACGCGAAAGCTCGTGCGCCGGACGGAAGAGTGGTGGCTGGTCGTGCACCGGCGTGGCGACGGGGCAATCTGGCTCGCGCAGCGGCCGCAGCGGGGCATCTGGGCCGGGCTGTACTG
>CAMLOF010000108.1 GCA_946481585.1 uncultured Macromonas sp.
TTGAACAGGGTGGATTTGCCGACGTTGGGCAGGCCGACGATGCCGCACTTGAGAGACATGGAAACTTCCTTTGGAATCGATACCCCGTATGCACTGCCGTGTACTCATTGGAATGCAAACGCACGGCCCGCGCGCTTTGCCTTGAAATGGGCCGGCAGGGGGGCTCGCCGGAAACACGGCTGGCCAGGGGAAATGGTTGCAGATTGTACCGAGCGCCTGGAATGCCCCCTCCAGCGGCCTTTACGGCTTGATACATCTGACGCACCCTGTCACCTCAACAGTCTCGACTTGCCTCAAATAATTCACACACGATCCACGCGTGTTGCGTGGCGCCTCTGACAACAAACCAAGGAGTTCACATCATGAAAAACATGCACCGCATCGCCAAACCGCTCGTCGCCCTGCTCATCCTGCCATCGCTGATGGCGTGCTCGAACCTTTCACAGCGCCAGCAAAACGCCGCCATAGGCGCGGGCGTCGGCGCCATTGGCGGCTCCATCCTCACTGGCGGCAGCACACTGGGCACGCTGGGCGGAGCAGCCATTGGCGGCGTCATCGGCCATGGTTCAACGGGGTCCAAACGCTGAAGCAACCGCCTCGTTTAAATGTTCAAAAAGCCACAATTCGTCGTGAATTTGCACACAAGGAAAGAGGTGACGCCATAAAATGGCATTTAGTGCCAGATATCACATAATTTGACGCATGCCCACGGACGAGCCGCCAACCAGCAGTCCTTCAGCGCCAGCCGCTGGAGAGTTGCGCCGTCCACCTTGGCTGGATGAAGACCCGACGGAAGGGTGGCCAGCCCTCCATCGCCGTCTGCAAGCGTTGCTGCAAAAGCCGGAGGTCACCTCCGCAGACTTCATGCCTCGGCTGGAGGCCATTGAGCTGAGCATGCAGTACCTGCTCCACCACAGCGAAGACGACAGCCTGTTCGTCATGGTGCAGATGCTCTTTGACCGCGAACAGGGTTACAGCGCTGCGCACGCATTGTTAGCGGCATCCATGTGCCACATGATCGGCCCGAGAACCGGCACAACGGGGGAGACCCTCAGCACGCTTGTACGCGCCGCGCTGACCATGAACATCGCAATGAGCCAGCTTCAGGACCAACTGGCCGGCCAGGTACGTCCAGTGGACGAGGTTCAGCGCGCCGAAATAGACGACCATGCCCACCAGGGTGTCGAACGGCTGCGCCAGTTGGGCGTTACCGACAGCGATTGGCTGCAACTCGTCGAAAAACACCACGTGCCGAAAGAGGAAGCGCCGCCTGCATCATCCCCGTTGCACTCCAGCCTTTGCCTGCTTCAAATGGCCGACCGTTTTGTGGCGCGCATCACCCCCCGCCGCAGCCGCAGGGGCCTGTCACCCAAAGTGGCGGCGGGCAACCTTTACCTGGAAGCACAAGACCGCGACAGCACACTGGGCGCAGCCTTCGTCAAGTTGCTGGGTATGTACCCCCCGGGCACCTACGTTCGGTTGAAATCGGCCGAGACCGCCGTCGTTGTGCGCCGGGGCGAGCGGGTCAACACCCCTTTGGCCATGGCCATTGCCGACGGGCAAGGCATGCCCCTGAGCGCTCCCGGCAAGCGGGACACCCAAAACGAGCGCTACCAGATTGAAAAACCGCTGTCGCCAGAAGACGTGAAAATCCGTCTCGACAAATCCAAGCTGCTCCGCCGCGTCTGAAGTCCGGCCCGGGGATCATGCGTCCCAGGCGCCCCACTCCCCATGGCCACGCATGCCTTCATGCAACATCTGCCCCACGCCAGCGCGGACGATCGCGTTCATGCCGAAAGTGATGGCACCCATGAGGCGGCGGTCCTGCCTGTAACTGTGCAGCGTTTGCCCAACGGCCTTGCCGGGTTCGGCGGTGGCAGGGTCAACATCCGGAATGCTGCAACGCGCGCAAGGCTTTACAGGCTGCAGCCACACGTGCGGTGCCTCTGGGGCGCCGTCAGCATGAAGCCTGACAGACGCCAGCCGGTCTTCGTCGTGCGACTCCAGCCCGCCCAGCACGATATTCGGCCGGAAGCGCTGAACACCCACCGGCTGGTGCCCCAGAACCGCCAGCCGCTCGTTCAATTCATTCAATGATGCGCGCGAGACCACCAACACCGGGAAGCCGTCGCTGAACTGGTTGGGAGCCTCAATGCCTTCCGTCCATTTCATTGACGAAAGACGGCGCACATCCGGGTCAAAACGCACCAAACGCAGCGGCTGCACCCCCGCTGGCGCATCAAGCCCCAGGAAATCGGTAAACCACTGCGCCGCCAGGTCCCCCATGTCGTAGGCATCAACCTCGTCATCCCACACCCTCACGCGGCATGGCGACTCGGC
Organism: uncultured Macromonas sp.; assembly: GCA_946481585.1. The sequence continues at coordinate 2,341 of CAMLOF010000108.1, forward strand.
GGCGTCCAGCGCCAGATGCAGCGACAACATGCCCGGCGCACGCAACTCCAACTGCCCCATGCGAAAGCGCGGCTGTATCAGTGCCATGCGCGGCAATTCACGCTGGCTCACGAATTCGTGGTTCGCGTCTACCACCATCCAGGTGCGGTCCCATTCCAGGCCGGTTTCCTGCAACTCTACCGACGACAGGCGCAGCCCGGCACAGGATTTCACCGGGTAAATCCAGAGTTCTTCAATGTGCAAGGGCAAAGCGCCGTCGGCGCTGGCGAAATCGGTCATCTCTCGAACGGGCGCACGGGCCCGGGCTCACGCAAACGCTCATTTTGCCTTGCTTCTACAATTTGCACATGAGTACCAAGTACGACGTGGCCATCCTCGGTGGTGGGGTGGCCGGGCAGACGCTGGCCCTGTTGCTGGCGCGCGACCGCCTGCGCGTGGCCCTGGTGACGCGCCCCCAGCCCCCTGCTGCCCCGGCTGGCGTCACGCCCGACATCCGGGCCTACGCGCTCAACGCCGCGTCGCGGCAACTCCTGCAATCCCTGCGTGTGTGGCCAGATGGCCCCGCCGTCAGCCCGCCGGCGGTCACGCCCGTTAACCACATGTGGGTGGCCGACGGCAGCGAAGCCAGCGTGCGTTTTGATGCCCAATCGAGCGGTGCTGAGGCGTTGTCCTGGATCGTTGACGTGCCTGCACTCGAACAAACGCTGGCACAGGCCGTGCAGTTCCAGCCTGGAATCGACGTCGTGCATGAAAGGCCCGGCGCGGCGCTGACGGTGATCTGCGAAGGCAAGCGCAGCAGTACGCGCGACGCCATGGGTTTTGAGTTTGATACCCGCCCCTACCCGCAAACGGCGGTGGCAGCACGCCTGCGCTGCGAGCGCCAGCACGGCGGCGTGGCGCGCCAGTGGTTCATCAATGGCGACATTCTGGCGTTGCTGCCGCTGGAAGGTGAACAAGGCAACGCCGTGGCGCTGGTGTGGTCGGTGCCCCATGAACGCGCGGCGCAGTTGCTCGCGCTCGATGCCACTGCCCTGGCGGAAGCGGTAGCGCAGGCCTGCGACCACGCCCTGGGCCACATGGAATTGCTGGGTCAACCCGCAGGCTGGCCGCTGGAACTGTCGCGCGCCCGGCATTGGGTGCGCCCCGGTGTGGCGCTGGTCAGCGACGCAGCCCACGCCATGCACCCGCTGGCAGGCCAAGGGCTGAACGTGGGGCTGGGCGACGTGGCCGAGCTGGCCCGCGTACTGCACGAACGCGAATACTGGCGCGAGTTGGGCGACCTGAAGCTCCTGCGCCGCTACGAACGCGCCCGGCAAGCCGATTTCGGCGCCATGGCCTGGGCCACCGACAACATCTTCGGGCTGTTTGGCCACCAGGACAGCCGCGTCCAGGCCCTGCGGCGCTGGGGAATGCGTGGTTTTGACCAATTTTCACCACTCAAGACCTGGGCCGCCCGCCGGGCCATGGGGCGCACCGCCGCCTGAGCACCGCTTGCGGAACCAAACCCACAGACCGAACACCAAGCTTCATGAACATTTCCCGCACTCTCCGCGCCGCCCTTACCTTCACGCTGGCAGGCCTCACCCTCGCAGCATTTGCGCAGGAAGCCACCATCCGCAAGGTTCTGGCCGAACGCCTGCCCAACCTGCCCAAGATCGAAGAGGTCAGCAAGACGCCGATGAACGGCCTGTACGAGGTGCGCATCAACCAGAGCGACATCTTCTACTCCGACGCAAAGGGCGATTTCGTACTGCTGCAGGGCGAGCTCATCGACACCCGCACCCACGCCAACCTCACCGAAGCGCGCGTCAACAAGCTCACGGCCATCGCCTTTGACCAACTGCCCATCAAAGACGCCTTCACCACCGTGCGGGGCAACGGCAAGCAAAAGATCGCCGTGTTCAGCGATCCGAATTGCGGATACTGCAAGCGCCTGGAACGCGATCTGGCCAATCTCAACGATGTCACGATCTACACCTTCCTGATCCCGATCCTGGGGCCGGACTCGCAAACCAAGGCACGCAACATCTGGTGCGCCAAGGACAAATCCGTTGCCTACATCGACTGGATGCTCAAGGGCAGCACGCCTGCCTCGGCCAACTGCGACACCGCAGCGCTCACGCGCAACACCGAATTTGCCAACCGCCTGCGCATCACCGGCACACCCACCAGCTTCATGGCCGACGGCACCCGCGTGCAAGGCGCGGACTTCAAGAAGATTGAACAGACCTTGGCCGCGCTGAAATGAGCGCGGCACGCTCCAAGCGCGAACAGTTGGCGGCACGCCCTGGGTTGCGGTATGGCGTGAGCGTGCGCGACCCGCACACCCACCTGTTTGACGTCACCCTGGAAATCGACCACCCGGCGCAACGTCAACTGCTGAGCCTGCCCGTGTGGATTCCCGGCAGCTACCTGGTGCGCGAGTTCTCACAACACCTTCAGGAGTTGCGTGCCGAAGCGGCAGGCAAGCCGGTGGACGTGCGCCAGATCAACAAGAACAGCTGGGAAGTCACCACGCCTGCCAGTGCGAGCACGCTGACACTGCGCTGGTCTGTCTACGCCTTTGACGCATCGGTGCGCACGGCATTCCTGGACCAGACCCGGGGCTTCTTCAACCCCACCAGCCTGTGCCTGCGCGTGCATGGCCGCGAAGACGAAGCCCATCTGCTGGAACTTCTGGCCAACCCGCACACCGCAGGCTGGCAGGCCGCCACGGCGCTGCCACCGCTCAAGGTGAAGCGCAATGGCTTCGGGCAATACCTGGCCGCCAGCTACGACGAACTGGCCGACTCCCCGGTGGAACTGGGCACGTTCTGGAGCGGCAGCTTCCGCGTGCGCGGCGTACCGCACCGCTTCATCGTGAGCGGGGCGGGCCCCGGCTTCGATGGTGAACGCCTGCTGCGTGACACCCAGCGCATCTGCGAAGCGGAAATGACCCTGTGGCATGGCCCCCAGGGCAAGCACGGCCAAGGCCAACCGCCCTTCGGCCACTACCTTTTCATGCTGCACGCCAGCCACGACGGCTACGGCGGCCTGGAACACCGCAACTCCACCGCGCTCATCTGCCAGCGGGCCGACCTGCCCCGTCTGCCCGAACCGGGCGGCAAGCCCGCCGCGCTGAAGGCCAGCGACGGCTACACCACGCTGCTCGGCCTCATCAGCCACGAGTACTTCCACACCTGGAACGTCAAGCGCCTGCGCCCGCGCGAGTTTGCCCGTTACGACTACGGGCAAGAGAACTACACCGAACTGCTCTGGTTCTTCGAAGGCTTCACCAGCTATTACGACGATCTGCTGGTGCTGCGGGCAGGCCTCATCGACGAAACGGCCTACCTGCAACTGCTGGGCAAGACCATCAACCAGGTGCTGCAGACACCGGGTCGGCTGGTGCAAAGCGTGGCCCAGGCCAGCTTCGATGCCTGGACCAAGTACTACCGCGTGCAGGAAAACACGCCCAACGCGACCGTCAGCTACTACACCAAAGGCGCGCTGGTGGCCCTGTGCCTGGACCTGACCCTGCGCACCGAAGGCCACACGACGCTGGACGCCGTGATGCGCGCGCTTTACGAGCGCTGCGAAGGCGGCCCCATGCGCCAGGCTGACCTGCTGGCTGTGTTGAAAAAACTGGGCAAGCGCAGCTTCGAGCGTGAATTGCAGGCCTGGGTGCACGGCACGCAAGACTTGCCACTGGCCGGTCTGCTGCAACGCCATGGCGTGCAGTGGCTGCAGGAGCCTGCGCCGCTGGCACAGCGGCTGGGCCTGCGCGTCACGGAATCGAACGGACTGGTCATCAAGAACGTGCTGCGCGGCTCAGCGGCCGAAGCGGCTGGCATGGCCGCTGGCGACGAGTGGCTGGGGGTGGAGACCGCCGACACCACCGGGCATACCGCTGGCTGGCGCGTGCGCAAGCTGGAAGACGTGGCGCTGCACGCCCACGGTCAGTCAACAGTCACGGCACTGGTCGCCCGTGATGGTCGCCTGCTGCGCTGCCCCCTGCGTTGGCCGGAGCCCACCCACACCGTTCGCCTGGCGCGCCCTGCTCCTGCGCAGGGCGAAACGGTGCGGCGCTGGCTGCAGGAATAAGGTTTCCCAGGCAGATGCAATCATGTGCCCCGGCAGCTTTTGCTCCCGGGGCGACACATCCTGCACCCGGGGTGCCGCTATAGTTGAATGCTCCATCACTCCAACCATGTCGAGACAAGCATGAGCACCTCCCCGGAACTGATCATCGTCCGCACTGAAGGCCGCGTCGGCATCATCACCCTCAACCGCCCCAAACAGCTCAACGCGCTGAACGACCAGCTCATGAACGAGCTGGGCGCAGCACTCAAGGCGTTCGACGCAGACGACGACATCGGCTGCATGATCATCACCGGCAGCGAAAAGGCATTTGCTGCTGGCGCGGACATTGGCGCCATGGCCAGCTACAGCTTTGCCGACGCCTACAAGGGCGACTACATCACCCGCAACTGGGAAACCATCCGCAGCATCCGCAAGCCCGTCATAGCGGCGGTCAGCGGCTTTGCACTGGGCGGCGGCTGCGAACTGGCCATGATGTGCGACTTCATCATTGCCGCCGACAACGCCAAGTTCGGTCAGCCCGAGATCAAGCTGGGCATCATCCCCGGCGCGGGTGGCACGCAGCGCCTGCCGCGCGCTGTGGGCAAGTCCAAGGCCATGGACATGGCCCTGACCGGGCGCATGATGGACGCCACCGAGGCCGAGCGCTCCGGCCTGGTCAGCCGCGTCGTGCCGCTGGACAAGTTGATGGACGAGACGCTGGGCGCTGCGCTCGTCATCGCCGGGTTCTCGCAAGTGGCAGTGATGGCAGCCAAGGAATCGGTCAACCGCGCGTTTGAAGGCTCGCTGGCCGACGGCGTGATGTTCGAACGCCGCATGTTCCACGCACTGTTTGCCACCGCCGACCAGAAGGAAGGCATGGCGGCTTTTGTGGAAAAACGTGCAGCCAACTTCAAACACGCTTGATCAAGGCCCAAAAATCCCGCTATAATGCGAGGCTCTGGCTCCTTAGCTCAGCCGGTTAGAGCGACGGAATCATAATCCGCAGGTCCCCTGTTCGAATCAGGGAGGAGCCACCAGAACACACAAGCACTTGGCGCACTCAGCCCAAGTGCTTTTTTTGTTGGCTGGCCGTTGCCTTATAGTCCGCACGTCTCCGCCAACCATTGCCCGCCATGCCAGCCGCCCGCCGCGCAGCGTCCACACCCACTCCCAAGGCTCCCGCACCTCATGCAGAGGCGGCAGCCAGCCCCATTCCAGACGACACCTTGGAATTGCACGCCGAGCCGGGCCACCTGATGCGCCGCGCGCACCAGATCGCCGTCTCCACCTTCCACGAGACCCACGGCAGGCACGTCACCCCGGTGCAATACGCCATCCTGCGCGCGTTGCAAGACAACCCAGGCATCGACCAGGTTACGCTGGCCCAGCGCGTGGCGCTGGATACCTCCACCACGGCCGACATTGCCACTCGCCTGGAAAGCAAGGGCTGGATCGCACGCGAGCTGTTGCCAAGGCGCCAACGCAGCCTCACACTCACGCCAGAAGGCCAGGCGGTGCTGGACAGCATGCTGCCGCACGTGAACGAGATGTACCGCCAGCTGCTGCAACCACTCACTCCCCAGGAACAGGTGGAGTTTCTGCGGCTGCTGCGCAAATTCGTTCGCCTGGCTGGCCAGAACGAAAACGCTCCCCGGGAAAACCCCGAGGAGTGAAGCCTTTTTTCTTGGCATGTCATTCAGTACAATGAATGACATTCAGCATACTGAATGAAGGAGACCTCACATGTTCCCCAAAAACACCTGGTACGTGGCCTGTGCCGCGCACGACATTGACGCCAAGCCCCTGGGTCGCAAAATCTGCAACGAAAGCATCGTGTTCTATCGCGATGACAACGGCCAGGTCGCGGCGGTAGAGGATTTCTGCCCGCACCGCGGCGCCCCACTGTCTTTGGGCTACGTGTGCAAAGGCAAACTGGTGTGCGGCTACCACGGCCTGGAAATGGGCCGCGACGGCAAGACGATTGCGATGCCCGGCCAGCGCGTGCAAGGCTTTCCCGCCATCAAGAGCTACCCGGTGCAGGAACGCTACGGCTTCATCTGGGTGTGGACGGGCGATGCCGAACGTGCGGACCCGGCCCTCATTCCGCACATGGAGTGGTACGACAACCCGGAATGGGCCTACGGCGGCGGCCTGTACCACGTCAAGGCCAACTACCAACTGATGATCGACAACCTGATGGACCTGACGCACGAAACCTACGTGCACTCCACCAGCATTGGCCAGCCCGAGATCGACGAAACCCCCTGCAAGACGGTGGTCAACGGCGACGAGGTGGTGACCAGCCGCTTCATGGAAAACATCACCGCACCGCCCTTCTGGCGTGCTGCACTGCGCGCCAAGGGCCTGGCCGACGACGTACCGGTGGACCGCTGGCAGATCTGCCGCTTCACCCCGCCCAGCCACGTGATGATTGAAGTGGGTGTGGCGCACGCTGGCCACGGTGGCTACGAGGCCCCAGCCGAGCACAAGGTCTACAGCGTGGTGGTGGACTTCATCACCCCCGAAACCGACACCTCCATGTGGTACCACTGGGGCATGGCGCGCAAGTTCAATCCGCACGACGCCGCGCTGACCGACCAGATCCGCGAAGGCCAGGGCAAGATCTTTGGCGAAGACCTGGAAATGCTGGA
>CAMLOF010000109.1 GCA_946481585.1 uncultured Macromonas sp.
CACCGGCTTCACCGACGCCGAGGTGCTGCGCGGCTACATCCAGGCCCGCAGCCCCCTCAAAGCCGCCGACTTTGACCCAGGTCAGGCCGTGCAGCGCCGCTGAACATGCTTTACTTCGCGACGACGGTCTTTCTTTCGGCCTTCCTGCTGTTCCAGGTCCAGCCCATCGTCGCCAAGATGATCCTTCCGTGGTTCGGGGGGGCGTCATCGGTGTGGAGCGTGTGCCTGGTGTTCTTCCAGGCTGAGCTGTTGCTGGGCTATGCCTACGTGCACTGGCTGCATCAAAAGCTGCCCGCCGCACGCCAAATGGTGGTGCACGGCACATTGCTGGTCTTGAGCCTGCTGACGCTGCCCGTGTTGGCCAACCCGGCGTGGCGGGAGCTGGTCGCAGGCTCCCCTGCGCTCGGCGTGCTGCTGGTGCTGGCCACCGCCGTGGGCGCCCCCTATCTGCTGCTATCCACCACCGGCCCGCTGATGCAGGCCTGGTACGCGCGAGCCCACCTGTTTTCCAGTGCTGGTGTGCAGCCCTATCGCCTCTATGCCCTGTCCAACCTGGCGTCCATGCTGGGCCTGCTGACTTACCCGCTGCTGGTCGAGCCGCTGCTGGACGTGCGGCCCCAGGCTCTGGCCTGGTCAGCAGGCTATGCGCTGTTCGTCGCGGCCTGCCTGGCCACCGCCGCCTACACCTGGCGTGGGTTGCGCCTGCAAGCGCAGTGCGCGCCATCCACGCAAGCAGACGGGTCTGCGCCCCCATCCTGGCCGGAACGCCTGCTGTGGGTGGGGCTGGCGGCAACCGCCACGGTTCTGCTCTTGTCCATCACCCGCCACCTCACGCAGGACGTGGCGCCCGTCCCCTTCCTGTGGGTGCTGCCGCTGAGCCTGTACCTGTTGAGCTTCATTCTGTGCTTTGACGCACCACGCTACTACGTGCGCCCGCTGTTCCTGGGGGCGCTGCCGCTGGCGTTCTGGGCACTGGACCACGTGATGAACGAAGGCGCCAGCGTCCCGCTGATGGTCACCTTGCTGTGTGGCGCGCTGTTCGTGTTCTGCATGGTCTGCCATGGCGAACTGGTGCGCCGCAAGCCCCCTGTGCGCCACCTCACGTTGTTCTACCTGATGCTGTCCACCGGCGGCGCGCTGGGTGGCGCACTCGTGGGGCTGCTGGCACCCGCTGTATTCAACGCCTATTACGAACTGCCCCTGGGGCTGTTCACCTGCGCGGCACTGGTCACCGTCGTGCTCTGGCCTTCGCTGGGCAAGCGTTGGCGCGGCCTGCTGTTGCTGGCACTGGCGGCCTACGCGCTGCGTCTGGTGGACCTGTCGCTGGGTTACGTTCAGGGCTACCAGATGGTCATGCGCAACTTCTACAGCCAGCTGCGGGTGGAAGAAACGGTGGACGCGAAGCTGGGCCCCGTGCGCAGCCTGGTGCATGGGCGCATCAACCATGGCGAACAGTACCTGGACGCCCGCCACCGCCGGCAGCCCACCGCCTATTACTGCGAACTCTCGGGCATTGGCCGGGCGCTGCGCAGCCTGCCGCAGGACCGCCCGCTGAAACTGGGCGTGGTAGGGCTGGGCACCGGCACCCTGGCCACCTACGGGCGCCCCGGCGACGTCATGCGCATCTACGAGATCAACGACCAGGTGCTGAGCCTGGCCCGCAGCCATTTCACCTACCTGCAGGACAGCGGCGCGCGCATTGAAACAGCCCTGGGCGATGGCCGACTGGTGCTGGAGGCAGAGCCGCCCCAGAGCTTCGACCTGCTGGTCATGGACGCCTTTTCGGGCGATTCCATCCCCACCCATCTGCTCACGCTGGAGGCTCTTCAAGGCTACCTGCGCCACCTGGCACCGCAGGGGGTGCTGGCGGTGCACATCACCAACCGTTACCTGGACCTGAAACCGGTGATGGCTGCGGCAGCGAAGACACTTGGCCGCGTGGCCGTGGCCTACGACCTGAGCCCCCCGGAAGATGATCTGTATTGCCGCCGTTCAAGCTGGGTGCTGTTGATGACGCCCCAACAGGCCGACGCGCTGCCGCCCGCGTTGGCCGGTGGCACCCGGCTAGCAATTCAGCCGGGTTTCCGGCCCTGGACGGACAGCTTCTCCAACCTGCTGAGCATCCTCAAAGACTGACGCAGCCGCTTAAACCGACAGGTCGATCTGCTGCATCACACCGGTTTCGCCGGTCTCTGCCAGATAGACACCGCTGGCCCGCACCTGCCCCAGGGTGGCGTTGCCGTCACCCTTCACACTGAAGGGGCTGGCCACCTGGCCCAGGTAGAGCGCGCCCACGTTGGCCTCTTGCAGAGTGCGCAGGCTGTCCTGCCCCTGCAGGTCCTTCTGCCACACCAGCAGTTGGGCATAAATATCGTCAGACTCGTCGATCCAGCCATTGCCGTCGCCATCGTGCGCGGCCAGTTCGGCAAAGCCGTTGCCGGTGGTGGCGCCAAACAGTTCGGTGCCGTCGTCGGCCTGCCCGTTGGCGTTGCGGTCGAACACCAGGAAGCCGCTGCTCACCCCCACGAAGGGCATGTTCTCGTTGGCGCCGTCGGCGTCCAGGTCGAAGGCAAAGCGCGTGTCGGTCAATGCTGGGGCCGCGCCGTCAAAGTGCAGCACCAACGGGTCCTTCACCACGGCGGCATCCCCGGCGCGCACCTGCACCTGGCTCACGTCCAGTTGCTCGCGCTGCATCACCAGCCCCATCTCGAAGCTGATGCTGCGTCCGTCGGCCAAGCTCACGGTGCCTTGCGCTGCAAAAACCGAAATCTCCTGTTCGTAGCGGATTTCGACCCGGTCATAGGTCATGCCCCAGCCCGCGCGCTGCGCACTGGCTGCCGCCGTTGCATTGCTGGATGCGTCAGACACCTCCACAGCCGCAACTTCGCCACGCAGTTCCTCAGCATGGAACACGCGCACCTTGATGCCCGTCATCGCCTCAACCATGCGCGCCAGCACCTGCAAGCGGGGTTCGACAGCGTCCTTGTCGTCGGACTTGACCTCGCGCGTTTTCTCGGCCGCCTGGGCAGGCTGGTGAGACGGGCGGCCCACCGCGCGGCCTGGCACCTCCAGCGGGCGCGCCTGGCGCGCCACGTCAGACAGCGCCAGCAGCACCGATGGGCGCGAGCCGCCACCAGATTCGCTGCGCGTGGCAGCCCCCTCACCCGCGCCCGCTGCGCCGCGCCAGAAACGCAAGCGCTCACTCACCTGCTGGGTGTCGGTGCGCTCCTGGCGGCTGGCCAGCGCAATGTCGGATTGGGTGATCTTCATGTCTTGCGCTTCGGCATGCGTCACAAACACTTGAGTACATCCCGACGAACGGCGCTAGACTGACCGTGCACAGTACGACGGCCAGCCCAGGGAAACAAACCATGACCGACCCGACAAACGCCCCCCTGTCCCCCGCGCAACGCCTGGCTCCGGGCGACCTGCGCCTGCAGATCGACCCCAATGCCTTGGGCTTTGCCGACACCGCCGAACTGAGCCAGGAGCCCCTGCCCTGGATTGGCCAGGAGCGCGCTCACACCGCTGCCCGTTTTGGCCTGGGGCTGGACCAGCCGCATTACCACTTGTTTGTGCTGGGTGACGTGGGCACCGGACGCTCCACCCTGCTGCAGCAGGAGATGGAGGCCGCCGCCGCCAGCCGCCCCGTGCCTCCCGACCTGTGCTACCTGCACAACTTTGAAAGCCCAGAACGCCCCCGCGCGCTGCGCCTGCCCGCTGGCCAGGGCCGCCAGCTGCGCCAGCTCATGGCCGAACTCACCCGCACCCTGCAGGTGGACATTCCAAAACGCTTCACAGAACCCGACTTCAAGGCCGACAGCGACGCCCTGGAGCGCAACTACACCGACCAGGAAGCCCAGGCCTACAGCGCCCTGTCCGCCTTTGCCGACGAGCGCCACTTTGCCCTGCGTCGCGACAGCGGCCAACTCATCTTCACCCTGATCGACGACAAGGGCGAGGTGCTTTCCGCCACCGACATGGCAGCCCTGCCCAAGGAGTCGCGAGAGCGTTTTGACCAAGGCGAGCGCGAACTCCGTGGGGAAATCCTGCGCTTCCTGGAAGTGACTGCGCCGCTGGAGCGCGCCCTGAGGGACGGCATGGTGGCGCTGCGGCGGCAAGCAGTGAAGCCCCTGCTGGACCGCGAACTGCAAAACATCCGGCAGGAACTGAAGAAGCAGTTCAAGGACACGCGCAAGCTCGGCACGTGGCTGGACGAAGTGGCCCGCGACGTACTGGACCACCTGGACCTGTTCGAAGTCGCCGCCCCCGAGGACGACGAGGAACGCCGCGAAGCGCTCGCCCGCCAGCTCTCGCGCTACCGCGTCAACCTGGTGGTGGACAACGCCAACACCCAGGGCGCACCCGTTATCGTCGAGAACAACCCGCTGTACCGCCCACTCTTCGGCAGCATCGAATACCAGTCGGAAAACGACGTGCTCGTCACCGACTTCTCGCGCATCCGCGCGGGCAGCCTGCTCAAGGCCCATGGCGGCTACCTGATGCTGCACATGCGCGACCTGTTCACCGACGAGCTGGTCTGGGAAAAGCTGCGCCGCTTCCTGCGCAGCGGCCGCCTGCAGATCGAAGAGCCCGGCACCATGTTCACCGCCCTGGCCACCACCTCGCTGGAACCCGAAGCCGTGGACGTGGATGTGAAGATCGTGCTCATCGGCTCCAACGAGCATTTCTATGCCCTGCAAGAGGGCGACCCCGAATTTGCCCGCCACTTCCGCGTGAAGGTGGACTTTGCCGACGCCTTCCACGCCAGCGACGACACCCGGTACGCCACCGGCGTGTTCGTGGGGCACACCTGCGCCCGCCTGGGCCTGCCGCACTTCAGCGCCGCCGCCGTGGCCCGGCTGATCGAAGACACCCACCGAGAGGCCGAGGACCAGACCCGTCAGAGCGCCGCCTTCGCCCGCACCGAGGCCCTGGTGGTGGAAAGCGCCGCCACCGCCCAGGCGCGTGGCGCCCGCCTGGTCGAGCGGCAGGACGTGGAAGCCGCCCTGGCCGCGCGCAACCACCGCCACGACTACCCCGACCAGCGCCTGCGCGAAGCCATTCTGGAAGGCGACCGCCTCATCGCGCTCGGCGGCGCGCGCGTGGGCCAGCTCAACGGCCTGAGCGTCATCGACCTGGGCGACTACCGCTTCGGCCTGCCCATGCGCGTGGCCGCCCGCACCGTCGCGGGCTCCGAAGGGCTGCTCAACATCGAGCGCGAAGTGGAACTCTCCGGGCCCATCCACGACAAGGCCGTGCTCATCCTGCACAGCTACCTGTCGGCCCTCTTCGCGCACATCGCGCCGCTGGCGCTGTCAGCCTCCATCGTGTTCGAGCAGGAATACAGCGGCATCGAAGGTGACTCGGCCTCGTGTGCCGAACTGTTCGCGCTGCTGTCCTCGCTGTCAGGCGTGCCGCTGCGGCAGGGCATCGCCGTCACGGGGGCTCTCAACGCCTTTGGCGACGTGTTGCCCATCGGCGGCGTGAACGAAAAGATCGAGGGCTTCTTCCGCGTGTGCCAGGCGCAAGGGCTGTCTGGCGAACAAGGGGTGTTGGTGCCGCAGCGCAACCGCCGCCACCTCATGCTCGACCGGGAAGTCTGTGACGCTGTGGCGCAGGGGCGTTTTCACATCTACACCGCCGCACACGTGGGCGAAGCCATGGAACGGCTCACCGGCGTGCCTTTCGGGCAGACGCACGACGGCACAGGCTACGCGCCCGACAGCCTGCTGGGCCGAGCCGAGGCCACGCTGCACGCCTACCGGCGCGCGTGCCTCAAGGCGGGCAACCCGCGCGCCTGGCGCCGCAAACCCTGAGCCTGGCGAACAACAAGCTCAGGGGCTGGCAAAGCAGAAGGTATTGCGCCCGTCGGCCTTGGCCTGGTACATCGCACGGTCGGCAGCGGAGATCAGGTCCGTGGCAGTGTGCCCGTCCTGCGGGTACTGGCTGATACCGATGCTGGCGCCAACATTGAGCGCCTGCAATCCGTAGGGGATGTCGGCGCGCGCCTGCTCGATGATCTTGTCGGCCACGGTGACAATGCCTTCCGGCCCGGGCGAGGGTGCATCCAGCAGCACCACGAACTCGTCACCACCAATGCGCGCCAGGGTGTCGATCTCGCGCAGCACAGCCTGCATGCGCTTGGCCACCACGCGCAACACGTAATCGCCCGTGTCATGCCCCAGGCGATCGTTGATGTCCTTGAAACGGTCCAAATCCACGAACAGCAGAGTCACGTGCTCGTGGTTGCGGCGCGCACGCGCAATCGCCTGATCCAGTCGCTCCTGCAACATGCGCCTGTTCGGCAAGCCGGTCAACGGGTCGTGCTGGGCCATGTGCTCCAGTTCTTCGCGGTTGTCGCGCAGCGTCACCATCTGCTGCGAAATCTGGTCCTGCATGCGTTGGAAGCTGCGAGCCAGATCACCGATCTCGTCATTGCGCGCCAGCGGCAGCCTGGCTTCAGTCTGGCCTTGCGCAAACTGGCCAGCCGCCAGATTGATGGCGTTGATGGGCCGCGTCACTGCGCCTGCGAGCAGCACGGCCACCACGACACAACCTGTCGAAAGCAAACCTACGATGGCCAATATTTCCGCGCGCGGTCGGCTGACCTCCTGCAGCACCGCAGCCAGCGGCTGAGCCAAACCCAGCAAGAGCCCCTGCTCGTCCGACGCTACCTCCAACCCGCGACGCACAAAGGCGGCGACCAGCGGCGCACCCGTGGCCACGTCTCTCGCCTCGAACAACACTTCTTTCATGCCGCCTTCAACCAACGCGCGTGTCGGCTCAAACTCTTCTTGAATGAGAATGCGGCGGCCCTTGTCAAAACCAAAAGTCCGGGAACTGTCCGGGTGTATCAGCACGTCGCCCTCGGCGTTCGCCAGGAACAGCTTGAAGCCGCTCGGCAGGTCAGCCGCCAGCAACCGGAATACGGCCCTCAGATCAACGTTCACCACCACCACACCCAACGCAGGCTGCCCCTCTTGCCCCACCACGGGCATGGCCAGCACGATGGCCGGTTTGTCCATGTTGAAAGGGGTGCCACGCTCGTGGTTGATGGCAATGCGTGACATGTAAGTGCTGCCCCTGGGCAGCCCCAGGGCCTGCGAAACGTAGGGGTAGTGGCCTTTTTCCTGCAGATCATCCCCCTGGACCCTCACCAGCCCCTGTTCGTCACGCTCCACCCGCACCCGCTCCAGCCCATGCTCCTTGGCCGAAATCAGGCGCATCTGCGTGTACGCCGGGTTGGTGTGCATGACCTGCTCAAAAAGCACCGCGATCTGCTCGTCCAACGCCGGGTTCGGCGCCGTCAGTGTGGCCCGGGCTGCAGGGTGTTCAGCCAGCATCTGCAGAACACGGGAAATCTCTTGCCGCGACGTAGTGATGCGACGCGCCAGCACCTGGGTGGAAGTCAGCAGCTTGTCTTTTGCCGAATCAACCAGCAAATCCCGGCTGACCAGAAAACCGTGGAACGAGGCTATGCCCGCCGCCAGCACCCCCACCAGGGCCAGCAGCAGCGCCAGCTTGGCAGCAATGCCGAACCTCATGGCGCCAACACCTTGCCCACGCGGTCACCCGAGACGATGCGGCTCCACAGCAGGTTGCGACGGTCTTCGCTCTCCACTGGCTCCAGCCACACCATACGCGCGCCCTTGCGGATGAAAGGCGAATCCGACGTCGTGTTGGCCAGACCCTGACGCTCCAGCAGGACGCGCCCGGGCAAAGGCTCCAGCATGAAGTTGATCCAGGCCATCGCCAGCGCAGGTTCGCGTGCACCGCGCGTGACAGCCCAGCAGTCCAGCCACGCCAGCGCCCCTTCGCGCGGCACCGCATAGCCCACATCCACGCCCTGGGCCTTGAGCAGCTTCACCTGCTGCGAGCCGTAGTTGGCAAACATCAAGGCGGCCTTGCGGCTCTTGAACAACTGCACGGACTCGTCAGGCTGCGTGTAAAAACCCCCCACGTTGCGCCGCAGCGCCACCAGACGCTCCACCGCAGGTGCCCACTGCTCGGCCTTCAGCCGGAACGGCTGCGACCAGCCCAGCGACTGTGCCGCCAGGGAAAAATTGTGCGTGCCGCCGTTGTACGCCAGCACCTTGCCCTGGTACTTGGGGTCCCACAGCACATTGATGCTCGACGGCGGCTCAGACACCTGGGCGGGGTCGTAGATCAGCCCCATCTCGGCGTAGGTGTATGGCACGGCAAACACCTGCCCACCATGGACCAACCCTTTGATGATGCGGGGATTGGAGAACGCCTGCGTCTGGCTGCGGGTGTTGGGTACGGCTGCAGGGTCGATAGGCAACACCAGACCGCCGCTGATGTAACGCTGCAACTCGGCCGTGTTCACGGCGAAAACGTCAAAATCGCGCCCGCCATTGCGGTTCACAAGCTCCCACAACGCCGCGTCTGAATCAACAAACGTCACGTCGGCCTTGCGGCCGGTCTGTTTTTCAAACGCCTGTATGACGTCCGCATCCGCATAACCGGGCCAAGCCAGCACCCTGAGCGGCAAACGCTCGCCAGCCTGCGCGCGAAATGCCAGCGCGGCCAGTAGCCCCATCCCCAAAACACGGCGCTGCCACTGAAATGGCGTCATGTATTTCTCCGACGTCCCAACGTATCTGGTTCCATTGTCCACGCCGATACCCCCGGTGGCAAGCACTCCGCAGGGTTGGAGAGTCATCCACGCATCAGCGCCTCAATCTCGTCGCCGTCCACCGGCACGCCACGGGTGATCAACTCGCAGCCGTCCTCTGTCACCACGGCGTCATCCTCAATGCGAATGCCGATGTTCCAGAACTCCTTGGGCACGTCGGGCGCAGGGCTCACGTACAAGCCGGGCTCTATGGTCAGCACCATGCCAGGGCGCAGGATGCGGCTCGGGCGGTCTTTGATGATTTCGCCCGACAGCGGGTCGCGGCGTTCGCTGAGCTGCCCCACCTCGGCCGGTTCCACGTAGCTGCCACAGTCGTGCACGTCCAACCCCAGCCAGTGGCCGGTGCGGTGCATGTAGTGGCGGAAGTAGTGTCGCTTTTCA
>CAMLOF010000110.1 GCA_946481585.1 uncultured Macromonas sp.
GCGAAGATCGAGATCAGCGACGAGCCGAAGGCAAAGCCGATCAGCGGGTTGAGCAGTTTGGCGAGGTTGGCAGCCGGGTTCAAGTTGCCGTTGCCCACCAGGAACCAGAAAAAACCCGCCACACCCAGCAGCCCCAACCCCACCACCAGCATGCCGGTGATGGCGCCGCCACGGAAGGCCACGTCCAGCGCCGGGCCGATGCCGCGGGTGGCGGCCTGGGCGGTACGCACGTTCGCGCGCACCGAAATGTTCATGCCAATGAATCCACAGGCGCCTGACAGCACCGCGCCCAGCACGAAGCCGATGGCCGTGGCCCCGTCAAGGAACACCCCGATCAGCACCGCCAACACCACGCCCACAATGGCAATGGTGCGGTACTGCTTGGCCAGGTAGGCGGCTGCGCCAGCCTGGATGGCCCCGGCGATTTCCTGCATGCGGGCGTTGCCCGCGTCCTGGGAAAGAATCCACGTGCGTGACCAGAACCCGTAAACGACGGCCACCAGTCCGCACACCAGCGCAAAGATCAGCGCAGATTGTCCAACCATAGATTTCTCCTGCTCGTTTCGACTTGGAGGAAGCCAACGCACGCGAGCCACTGGCTTCCGCTGCGTTGCTTCCTCGCACATTACCCACGTTGTGTGTCAGAACGGGCAGGGCGATTGGCCAACGTTCGCAATTTATCGCAAATTGCCGGTTTTGGCACTGTTGCGGCGCAGCAGCCATCCCAGGTGGGGAAGGACGTCAGCGTCGAATCAGTAAAATCGGGCCCAATTCCACTGTTTCTTCAACTCCTTTCAACGAGTCAACATGTCTCTCGACCACGTCACCCCCGGCAGCAAGGTGCCTGAAGCGTTCAACGTCATCATCGAAATCTCGATGAACGGCGACCCCATCAAGTACGAAGTGGACAAGGCCTCTGGCTGCATCTTCGTGGACCGCTTCATGAACACCGCCATGCACTACCCGACCAACTACGGTTACGTGCCCAAGACCATTGCTGGCGATGGCGACCCGGTGGACGTGCTGGTGATCACCCCTGTGCCGCTGCCCCCCGGCGTGGTGGTGCCCTGCCGCGCTCTGGGCATTTTGAAGATGGAAGACGAAGGCGGCGTGGACGGCAAGGTGCTGGCCGTGCCCACCGAGAAGATCCTGCCCCTGTACTCCCAGTGGAAGTCCCTGGAAGACCTGAACCCGGTGCGCCTCAAGGCCATCGAGCATTTCTTCGAGCACTACAAGGACCTGGACCCCGGCAAGTGGGTCAAGGTGCTGGGCTGGGACAACAAGGACGCCGCCCACAAGGAAATTCTGGACGGCATCGCCGCCTACGAAGCCGATCAGAAGGCCTGACCTTCCTCGGTCTGCCCGCTGCACAGGCTCAGAGCCGGTGGCGGGTAGCTTTTGGAGCCCCTTGCCGGGCCCGGTTCACACCGGGGTTCGCAAGGGGCTTCGGCTTTCCAGGTGTTCCAGGTAGCTTGCCACGCCGTCGCCCTCACGCTGCAGGAAGCGTTCTACGGCATCGGCGAAAGCAGGGTGGGCCAGCCAGTGTGCGCTGTGCGTGACCACCGGCAGCAGTGCGCGCGCCATCTTGTGCTCACCTTGCGCGCCACCCTCAAAGCGCTGTACGCCGTGGCTGATGCACCACTGCAGCGGCTGGTAGTAGCAGGCTTCAAAGTGCAGGCAGTCCACCCGTTCCAGCGCCCCCCAGTAGCGGCCATAGGCGGCTTCGGGGTGGGCGGATTCGTCGCTCAGCGCCAGCAGGCTGCAGGCGATGGGTGTTCCGTCGGCTCGGCGGGCCAGGAAGAGCAGCCAGTGTTCCGGCAATTGCTTGGCCATGGCCTGGAAGAACGCGGGCTGCAGATAGGGCGGGTTGCCGTGCTCCAGGTACGTGCGCGAGTAACAGCGGTAGAAAAAGTCCCAATCTGCGGCTGATATGTCACGCCCGCGCCGGTGTTCAAAAGTCACGCCCGCTTCGGCCACCCGCCGACGTTCCTGGCGTATCTTCTTGCGCTTCTCCTGCGTCAGCGAGGCCAGAAAGCCATCGAAATCGCCCCAGGGTTTGTCAGCCCGTTGCGTCCAGTGGAATTGCACGGTCTGGCGGTCCATCAGGCCTGCGCTTGCACAGGCATGCTGGTCGGCCGGTTCCGCAAACAGCACGTGCAGCGACGACAGGCCGTGCTCCCGGCAGTGGGTCAGCACCGCCTGCACCAGCGCTTCACGTGCTGCACTGTCTACAGCCAGCAGCCTGGGGCCGGGCACGGGTGTGAAAGGCACGGCCACCACAACCTTGGGGTAGTAGTCCAGCCCGTGCTGCGCGTAGGCGTTGGCCCAGGCCCAGTCGAACACGTATTCGCCGTAAGAGTGGTATTTCGCGTAAAGCGGTGCTGCGGCGTGCAGCTCGCCACCCTGCCACAGGGTGATCCACTGCGGCGCCCAGCCGGTGGCGGGCACGGCGCTGCCGCTGGTGTGCAGGGCCGCCAGGTAGGCGTGGCGCATGAAAGGGCCGCTGGCCGCGCCCCCGGGTTGCCGCGCCAGCAGTCCATCCCATGCATCAGCGTTCAGAAGAGCAGGGTCCGTGACAACCCGGGTGACATAATTCCCCACACTGCAACCGTTATCCATGTCCATGTCGCTCAAGCTCTGCGTAGCGCAGCTCAATTTCGTGGTCGGCGATCTGGCCGGCAACGCCCGCCTCATCATCGATGCGGCCCGCCAGGCCCATGCGCAGGGCGCCAGCATCCTGCTCACGCCCGAACTGGCCATCTGCGGTTACGCCGCAGAAGACCTGTTCCTGCGGCCCGCCTTTGTCGATGCCTGCGATGATGCCGTGAAAACGGTGGCCCGCGAGACGGCGGGGTTGAACGGCCTGCACATCGTTGTGGGGCACCCCGCTGCCGTGTCTGATGGCCGCTTGCATTCCCGCAGTGTCGGGCGCGCACCTTGCCACAACGCCGCTTCTGTCATTTGCGAAGGGCGGGTGCTGCACACCTATGCCAAGCGCGAGCTGCCCAACTACCAGGTTTTCGACGAGCGTCGTTACTTCGTACCCGGCGACCAGACCTGCGTGTTCGACGTGCCTGTGCCAAGCGGCGGCACCCTGCGTGTCGGTCTACTCATCTGTGAAGACGCCTGGTTTGAGCAGCCCGCTGAGGACGCGCGCAACGCAGGTGCCCAGTTGCTGGCCGTCATCAACGCTTCACCATTCCATGCAGGCAAGGGCGACGAGCGCGAGCGTGCCATGCAACAGCGCGTGGCGGCCACCGGCCTGCCCCTGGTCTATGCCCACCTGGTGGGTGGGCAGGACGAAATCGTGTTTGAAGGGCGCAGCTTCGCGTTGGGGGCAGACGGTTCGCTCACGGCGCGTGCACCCAGTTTCGAATCCACCCTGTTCACCGTGGCGCTGGACGTGCCGGTAGGTGATTCAGCCATCTTTGCCGCTGCGCCCGTCCCCGTGGCTCCCGCGCCTGCCGTGCCGCTGCTGAGCGGGCCAGTGGCGCCGGAACAAAGTCTGGAAGCTGACCTCTGGCACGCACTGGTGCTGGGCGTGCGCGACTACATCGGCAAGAACGGTTTCCCGGGCGCCATCATCGGCCTGTCCGGCGGCATCGATTCGGCCCTGGTGCTGGCCATTGCCGTGGACGCGCTTGGGAAGGACCGCGTGCGCACGGTGATGATGCCTTCGCCCTACACGGCCGACATCTCCTGGATCGACGCGCGCGACATGGCCAGCCGCCTGGGCGTGCGCTACGACGAAGTCTCCATCCGTCCCGAGTTCGAGGCGTTCCTGGAGTCGCTCGGCCCGTTCTTCGAAGGGCGCGCCGTGGACACGACCGAAGAGAACATCCAGGCGCGCATCCGTGGCACGCTGCTCATGGCCTTGTCCAACAAGTTCGGCAGCATCGTGCTCACCACCGGCAACAAGAGCGAAATGGCCACAGGCTACTGCACGCTCTACGGCGACATGGCCGGGGGCTTTGCCGTCATCAAGGACGTGGTCAAGACCATGGTGTTCCGCCTGGCGCGCTGGCGCAACGCGAACGATCCTTACGGCACAGGCGCTGATCCCATTCCCGACCGCATCATCACCCGCCCGCCCAGCGCCGAACTGCGCCCGGACCAGAAGGACCAGGACAGCCTGCCGCCCTACGAGATCCTGGACGCCATCGTCGAGCGCTACATGGAAAACGACCAGTCGCCCGCGCAGATCATCGAAGCGGGCTACCCCCAGGCAGCAGTGGAGCAGGTGGTGCGTCTCATCCGCTTCAACGAATACAAGCGGCGGCAGTCGCCCGTGGGTATCCGCGTGACGCACCGCAGCTTCGGCAAGGATTGGCGCTACCCCAATACCAACCGGTACCGCGCCTGATGCTGCGCGGCAGGCGCCCGTTCAGGGAGCCTTGACGCGCTGTCCGTCGCTCAGATCGCGGGGCGGGTGCAGCACCACCTCGTCACCTGCGTTGAGCCCCTCGGTAATCTGCACGCGCCCTTCGCCCTGCAAGCCGATGCGGACCTCGCGCAGGCGCGCCTTGCCGCCCTCAACGCGGAACACGGCCCAACGGTCTTCGCCGTCGCCCGTGGGGCGAAACAGCGCACCGCTGGGAATGGTGACGGCACCATCCACGCTGCGTAGCACGAAGCGTGCGTGCACACGGTAAGCCTCGCCCAAAGCGCTCCATTGTTCGCGCGGGCTCAGCAGCTCCACCGTCACCCACACGCGTTGCTCTTCCACGCCCAGGGCGGATGTCTTGGTGAACGCACCGGGTTCCACGCGCGCCACGGCGCCTTGCAGCATAGGGCCGCCACCCCAGCGCAGCAACTCCACGGCAGCGCCCTTGCTCAGCCGCACGGCATCGCTGGACAGCACATCCACCTCTACCTCCAGTGCAGCCGGGTCGCCAATGTCCAGCAAGGGTTCGCCAGCTTGCACGGGCCGCGCGCTCTGGGCGTGCCGCCGCAGCACCACGCCATCCACGGGGGACCGGATGGCCGTGGTGCCGGGCGCAGCGCCTTGCGGCCCGCCCGGTTGCAGGGCGGCCTTGGCGGCGCTCACCTGGTGCTTGGCCGTAGCCACCTGGAACCGCGCGCTGCGCGCCTGCCAATCGGCACGCTCCTGCAGGGTGCGGGCCTGTTGCAGAGCCTGTTGCGACACCATGCCCTGGGCCGCCAGCGCCTCCTGGCGCTGCAGCTCGCTGCGCGCCAGGTTGGTGGCCTCGCGGGCAGCGCCTTCTTCGGCCTCTGCAGTGGCCAACTGGGCTTCAGCCGCGGCCAATTGCGCCTGCGCTTGGGTGCGGGTGCGGGCGTCAAGAGTGGGGGTGGCCACGGGGTCCAGCGTCACCAGGGCCTGGCCTGCCGTCACCGCGTCACCTGCAGACAGGTCAATGCGCCGGATCGTGCCTGCCAGCGGCGCGGTGATCACATAACGGTCGCGCACGCGCGTGCGGCCTTCGGCCTCGAAGGTCTCGCGCACGGTGCCCGTCTTGGCCACGGTGCTGTCCACGCGCACCGTGGTGGGCCACAGGGCCAGCGCTACCAGCAGGGCGCCCACACCGGCCACCAAGCCGGTGCGCAGCGCGCGGGCGCGCCAGTTGCGTGTGCGTTGGGTGCTGTCGTTCATGTTCACTCCCGGGTTTTTAGCACGGCCACCAGGTCCAGCCGCCGCAACCGCCTGGCCACCAGCCAGGCCGACAGGCCAGATGCCACCAGCATCACCGCTCCAGCAAACGCAAATGCCACGGGGTGCACCACCAGCGGAATCCGGTACAGATCAGATTGGAACGACGCCACCAGCAGCGCGCTCATGCCGTAGCCCAGGGCAAAGCCAGGCAGCAGTGCCAGCAGGCTCAGCGTGGCCAGCTCGCCCAGCAGCAGGTTGCGCACCTCGTCGCGCGTGTAACCCAGTATGCGCAGGCTGGCCAGATCGCGTGCGCGCTCGGCCAGGGTAATGCGCGCGGCGTTGTAGACCACGCCCACGGCGATGCTGCCCGCCATGAAGGTGATGATCAGCGTAAAGGTCAGAATGCTTTCGGCCATGGTGTCGTAAAAGCTGCGTATGGCTGCGGCGCGGTCTGTCACGCCCGACACGCGAGGACGCTCGCGCAACGCCAGCAGCACGTCGGCCTTCTTGGCAGGGTCCACCCTCAGCCATGCGCCCGACACCACATCGTCTTCCTGGCGCAGGCGGTTCAGCCATTCCCGGCGCGCGTAAGCCCCCACGCCCAGAAACTCCTTTACCGTTGACGCCACGGGTAGGTCCAGCTTTTCCCGCCTGCCGTCCAGAAACTCCACTTCCAGCCTGTCGCCGGGCTTCACGTGTAGCATCGTGGCCAGGTAGTCGGTCAGCATCAGGCCCTCGGGCGGTGGCGGGTTGGCGTGCAGGTCGGCGTCGAGTACGCGTTTCAGTTCTGCGGGTGTTCCCAACCCCTGCAGGCCCGTGGTGTATTCACGGTGGCCGTTGCGCAGTTTCACCGGGCTTTCGCGGTAACCCTCCACCGCCAGCACCCCTGGCAGGGCGGCCAGCTCGTCAACCGCCCTCCAATGGGTAGGGTGTGCAAAGCCCACGCTCAGGTCATCGCGTTGCGCCAATCCAAACTGCACCGACACCATCTCGTCTATCGCACTCGACTGCAGTCTTGACATCACCAGAATGCCCCCGGCCAGCCCAATGCCCACGATGGACAGCAACGATCTCATCGGTCGCCGCTCCAGGTTGCGCACCACCATCATCGCGGCCGGGTCAAACCAGTGTCCCAGTCCCAGGCGCTCGCTCAGCGTGCGGTGGAATACAAGTGGGGCTTCAGGCCGCATGGCCTCGGCAGGCGCCAGGTTGAACACTCTGCGCAAGCCCCCCAATGTGCCCAGAGCGGCAGCGGCGAGCGCAAAGGCCACCGACAGCGTCCATATCGCCGGGCTGATCGACCACTCCAGGTAGGGAAAGCGGTAGAAGGTCATGTACATCCCGGCCATGCCTCGGCCCATCCATGCGCCCAGCGCCACCCCTGGCAGCACACCCACACTCACCATCAGCAGCACCAGCTGTGCGTAATGCAGGCCCACTTCCCAACTGGTGTAGCCAAAAGCCTTCAACACGGCAATCTGCTCGCGCTGTGTGCCGATCAGGCGGCCAATCACCACGTTCAGCAAAAAGGCCGACACGCCCAGGAAAATGGTGCTGAACAACCGGGTCATGGTCTGCAGCTGCTTGAGTTCCTCGCTCAGAAAGCGGTCTGACATCTGCAAGTCCCGCTCATAGGCGCCGGTGCCGCCGAAGGGCTCCAGAATGCGGTCAACCTGGCCAATCACTTCGGCGGTCGCCGCCCCGGGGTCCAAGGTCATCACCACGTCGTTGAATGCGCCAGACAGGTCGAAGGCGCTGGCCACCGCTTCGCGCGGCATCCACAGAACCGTGAAGCGGGCAAAGTCAGGGAACACGTCGCCTGGGCGGATCTGGTAAATGAACTCGGGCGACAGGCCCACACCGCTCACCAGCAGTTCCTGGCGGCGGCCGTTGACGATCGCCGTCAAGCGGCTACCTGGGTTTAGCCCGTGCGCCTCCGCGAAAGCCTCGCCCACCACCACTTCCGACGGCTGGCGTGGCAGCGTGCCCTCGCGCAGGTAAAGCTGGTTCAGCCCGTCCTCACCTTCAGGAAGCGAAACCACCTGTGCCGTCACTGCCTCTGCAAAATCCGGCATGTCCAAGTGCACGCCCACCACCACGCGCCCCTGCACCTGTTCCACACCCGGCAGGGCAGACAACTCCTGCAACACGTCCCATGGGGCACGCTCCACGTGCGCAAACACTTCTGCAAAGCGGTTGCGTTCGTAAAAACGCGCCCGTGTGTCCGACAGCGCCTGATGGTTGCTCATGGCCATCACCATCGTGGCAATGCCGCCCACCACCACCAGTGCAATCGCCAGCGACTGCCCCCGCAACTGCCAGAAGTCCCTCCACAGCTTGCGGTGCAGGGCTTTCACCAGTGCAACTCCCTCGCGGCCCGGGGGCTGGCGTTGCGTTCCTCACGGCTGATCGCGCCGTCGCTCAGGTATATCACCCGGTCGGCCATCTCCGCAATCACCGCGTTGTGGGTGATCACTACCGTCAGGGCGCCAATCTCGTGGTGTATGCGCTCCAAGGCCTCCAGCACCAGAACACCAGTGCGGGAATCCAGTGCGCCTGTGGGTTCGTCGCACAGCAACACCGCCGGGCGTTTGGCAATGGCCCGGGCAATCGCCACGCGTTGCTGCTCACCGCCCGAAAGCTGCGCCGGGAAGTGGTGCATGCGTTCGCCCAGGCCCACCAGTTCCAACGCCTGCTCCGCGGGCATGGGGTCTGCGGCAATTTCGGTCACCAGCTGCACGTTTTCCAGCGCCGTCAGACTGGGAATCAGGTTGTAGAACTGGAACACAAACCCCACCGATTCGCGGCGGAAATACGTCAGCGCCGCATCATCTGCGCCAGTGAGTTCGTGCCCCTGGCAAACCACCTGCCCAAGCGTGGGCGAATCCAGCCCCCCCAGTATGTTCAGCAGCGTGGACTTTCCGCTGCCCGAAGCCCCCAGCAGCACCACGAACTCGCCCGCGTACAGGTCCAGGTCAACGCCGCGCAGCGCGTGCACTTCCACTTCGCCCAGCTTGTAGGTCTTGGTCAGCCCTTGGGCGTGGAATACAGGTGCATGCTGCTCGGTCATGGTGATGCATGATAAAGTTTCGCCCGTACCTAGACACCCCACCGGAGCCCAGCGCATGAAGCAGATCACCGCCGTCATCAAACCGTTCAAGCTCGAAGAGGTTCGCGAGGCCTTGGCAGAGCAGGGCGTGACGGGGCTGACCGTGACTGAAGTCAAGGGCTTCGGCCGTCAAAAAGGCCACACCGAGCTTTACCGCGGCGCCGAATACGTGGTGGACTTCCTGCCCAAGGTCCGCATCGAAGTGGTGGTGAACTCCGCCGACGTCGATCGTTGCGTTGACGCCATCATCCGTGCAGCCCGCACGGGCAAGATCGGCGACGGCAAGATCTTCGTCACCCCGGTCGAGCGCGTGGTGCG
>CAMLOF010000111.1 GCA_946481585.1 uncultured Macromonas sp.
TCGTAGATCAGTCATTCACTCCGACAAAAATGCCGTAAATGGTCCCAGAACCATGAGCGGAAAGACGAGTTCGAATTTGACCTAACGCAATACCCTTCATCAGAGCCGGCGCATGCTGTGTGGCCCTCAACTTGTTGGAGCCCATCATGGAAACCTCAGGTACGGCTGTTCACCGCGCGCCGTGGAACAAGGGAAAAATCGTTGGTCAGAAGGCGCCTTTCAAGCTCAAAGACATCTGGTCGTTGCGTGTGCGCCTTCAGCTGGAGAACCGGGTTCGCGAATTAGCGCTCTTCAACCTCGGCATCGACAGCAAGCTGCGCGGTTGCGACTTGGTGGCACTGAAGGTTCGTGATGTGTGCCACGGTGACCAGATGGCCACGCGAGCCATCGTCATGCAACACAAAACACAACGGCCGGTGCAGTTCGAAATCACGGCGGGCACCCGTGATGCCCTGCAGACCTGGATCAAGCAGGCGGCGTTGAAATCAGATGACTTCTTGTTCCCCAGCAGGCTTCATGAATCTCCCCATTTGGGCACACGGCAGTACGCTCGAATTCTGGGTCACTGGGTTGACGAACTCGGACTTGATCGTGCGGACTATGGGACACACTCCATGCGAAGAACCAAGGCGACGTTGATCTACCGGCGCACCAAAAACCTTCGAGCTGTTCAGTTGTTGCTCGGACACGCCAAGCTGGAATCCACCGTGAGGTACCTGGGTATCGAGGTCGATGACGCCCTTGAAATCTCCGAGCAGACAGAGATTTAGACTGCGCTGCCGCGTTCTGATTGGCTGTTTTCCCGTTGCAAGAGTCCCAGACGTGTCGAGGTGGTCTGCGCGAGCTGTGGCATCGGAGATCAACCTCAGACGGCACCGTCGAAGAACAGGCGCCAACGACCATGTTCGCGAACCCAGTATTGGCGACGGTCGATGCTGCGGGGTGGCTTCGTGTTTACAGCGGAGTAGTTGACGATGGCTACCTCGTCCTGGCGCTTCCAGCGGAAGACCGATACATCGCGCCACACAGCCTGTTGTGCGGCCTCCTGGCGGTCGCGTTGGTCTTCTGAGCCGGTAGACACCCTGCGCAGCGGGCTGCTGCCGCGTGCACTGAAGTCATCGGTTTGCAGTGCCGTCAGGATGCGGACATCATTTCGTGCCCTCGCCTGCTGCCACTGGGTGAGCAGGGCTTCGAAGCCGTGGCGCTCCGCAGTCTGGTGAGTGGGTGTTGCCCACTTCAGTTCGTCGGCAACGATCACCGGCGTGCGCCGTGTCTGCAACACAGCCATGAGATAGGCCATGTCGTCGTTGGCCAGCGCCACGCAACCCTCGGTGGCGTACGGGCTGCGCGAGTAGGTGGCGCGTGGCACACCATGCAGCCAGATGCCGCTGCCGGTGCGCCCCAGGCGCCGGTCGTGCTCGTTGGGGTAGTTCAAGGGCAGCGCACCGATACCGTACAGCTCCTCAACCTGCTGGTCGTCCAGGCGGCTGGTGATGAAGTACACCCCCAGTGGGGTGCGCAGGTCGCCCTCGACCCGTTTGTCAAAACCCGCCTGACCGATGGACGCATAGAAGCTGCGGATCAGCTGCAGGCCGTGAGGCTGTTGCTCAAACACATAGAGCCGCGAATGACTGGCATCCACCGCCACCACATGGCGGACATTGCGGGCGAGTTGCAGCACTTGTTCGGGCACGGTGCCCGGCGGTGGCATCTCGGTGAGCGAACCCAATCGTCGGTTGGCTTCCGCCCGAAGCTTGCGCAACCTCTCTCGCACCACTGGGGGGCCATCTGTGGCCGTCGAGAGGCCGGGAGCGTTGCCGCTGTGCGCCAGCAGCAGGTCTGCGTAGACGAGCTGTCCCAGCTGGAAGCCGGGGACATCGCGCACCAGCGCAGCAGCCAGCGGCAGGGCCTGCCGGTCACCGCGCGCCACTGCGCGGTACACCTCGATCAGACGGGCCTCCGGGGAAGACCGCAGAGACCCGGTCAGTAGAACTCCATCGTTCGGGCTGTGTCGTGTGGTCTGTGCGCTGACCTCCCCGAACGGCGACACCAGTGACGCCCCCGCCAGCGCCGTGCGGGCGAGCAGCACTCGCCGGCTTGGGTCCGAGCAGGATGCTGCGGTCAGGGGGGTGAACGATCTGGTGGTCATTGCGCGTCGGCCAGTGCCAAGGCTGAGGCCAGGTCAAGTTGCTCTCGCATCGCCTTTGCTGCCTGTTGAAAACCGGGCAGGCTGGACACCGCAACGGCCGAAGCCGACGTGTTGCTGACGATCTGCGACGGGTTGGTCCGCACGCCCTTGACGAGGTATTCGAAGTGCAGATTCGGACCGGTTGCGGTACCGGTCGCGCCGACCGTGCCGACGGTCTGGCCCTGCTGCACGCGCTGCCCTGCCCGGACGTCGATGCGACTCAAATGCGCATACGCCGTGGCGGCCTTGTCAGGGTGTTGGATCACGACGTAGTTGCCGTAGCCACTCTGGCGACCCGCGAAGCTCACCACACCGTCGGCCACGGTTCGGATCGGGGTCCCGGCCGGAGCGCCGTAGTCTGTTCCCTTGTGAGCTTTCTGTCCTCCGAACACCGGGTGGATGCGTGGCCCGTACGAACTGGTGATGCGGGAGAACGCCAACGGGGATGCAAGGTAGGCGCGGCGCTGACTCGACCCATCGAGACCGACGAACTCGCCGGCCTTGCCAGGAGATTGAAACCACAGGGTCTGGTGGGCGTCCTTGCCGTTCTGGACTTCGGCACCCAACAGCTGTCCGGTGAAAAGGATTTCTCCGTCCAGCTCGAACGCTTCGTACACCAGGCTGAAGCGCGCCCCTGGCTGAAGGTCACGCTGAAAATCGATGTCTGCGGCAAACGCCTCCACGACCTGCGAGGCGACGGCATCCGGCAGGCCTGCCCGGTCCGTGGCGGCAAAGAAGGAAGAACGGATGGTGAGTGAACCCAGCTGAATCAGGCGCCGTGGCGTGGGCTGTTCGAGCCGGGATCGGAACCCCCCGTCGAGTTGCTCCACCACCAGCCGGCTGACCCGCTGATGGGCTGCATCCACCCACCGCACAGACAGTGTCTTCAAGCGCCCATCGGTTGTGCGGGTCACCGACGCGAGCTTGCCGGGGGTACCCGTCAATAGCAAACGCGATGTGGCGTCGCTGGCGAGAAAGGCTTGTGAATCTCGATCTTCGACGCCCAAGCGCCTGAGCAAGGCCTGGAGGGAGTCGTCGCGACGGGTGACCTGGGATTGGTGAACGAGAAACCCGGGGATCAATGCCGTCAGATCGGACGACGCTGCGGGTGTATCTACCGGCTCTACCACCTGCCGAACCGGCCATTGCGCCGCGTCCGGCAGCGCGGGCGAGACGCCGAAGGCCACGACACCCGTGCCCAGCAACAGGCTGCCCAAGGCGGCGATCAGGGGCCGCTGGTGACGCTGGATCCAGGGTTTGAGAAGAAGCAAACGTGCGGAGTACATGACAGTGCCCATGCTGGAGGCGCCTGGTTGCGAGATGCCTCAGGCATTGGACAAAAGGACCCGGATGTCCGACGTGATCGTGGCGGCGTCGGTTCCATAGGCGGAGAACAAGCGCACCCGACCTTGGGTGTCGAAGATGTACTTCCCCGCCGAGTGGTCCATGGTGTAGGACGTCGGCGTCGATCCCGGGACCTGCTTGTAGTAAATCTTGAAGTCGGCTGCGACGCCCTTGAGTTCATCGGGCTCGGGCCGCAGGGCAACGAACCCCGGGTCGAAGTTCGCCATGTATTCCTTGAGCAACGCCTGGGTGTCCCGCTGGGGGTCCACTGTGATGAAGAGCACCTGCAGCCGCTCGCCCTGGTCACCCAGCAGACGCTTGACCTCGGCCATGGTTGTCATGGATGTAGGGCAGACATCCGGACACTGCGTGAAACCGAAGAAGGTGACCACAATCTTGCCCTTGAAGTCCGCCAGCGTTCTCAGGTTGCCGTGGTGGTCCTTGAGCCGGAAATCCCGGGCAATAGCGGCACCGGTCACATCGGTGCTCTTGAACGGCGTGACCTCGGGTGAGCAGGCCATCAGCACAGGCGCACCAGCCACGCTGGCCAGCGCCGCCTGCACAAAGCGCCGACGCCCCATGCGCGGGTGGTCTGGGTTGAATGAAAAGCGTTGGTTCATGTCACTTCCTGGCTTTGGCCACTTCTTCGGCCACGAGTGACAGCAGTTGCTGGTCACCAAAGGACGGGAGACCGCGACCATTGACAAAGAACGTCGGGGTCTTGGTCACTTCCAGTGCGGTCAGGTCTTCGATGTCCTGCTTGAGCACCGCATCGATGTCCGAGCCCTGGGCGTCGGCCTGCGCCTTGGCAATGTCCAGACCGGCTTCCTGTGCCGCCCGGAACGCCAGCTCGATGTTGGGTTTTCCGTGGTCGGCCCACTGCGGCTGGCTGGCCAAGATCATCTCCAGCACGGGTAGGTACTTGTTCTGGCGTTTGGCGGCTTCGAGCAGCTTGACCACCTGATCGGAGCCGGCATGGAACGGGGCATAGCGGATCACCAGACGCACATCGTTCGGATACTGCTTGAGGATGTCCTTGACGATGGGATAGAACGCTCGGCAGGTCTCGCAGGCCGGGTCAAAGAACTCGACGATGGTGACCGGCGCGTTGCTGGGGCCAAAGACCGGTGAATGGAAGCGGACCAGCCGGTTGTCCGTCTGGCTGGCTAGCGCGCTGCCGGACTGCTGGACCACCTGGCTGACCTTCTCGGCCTGCGAGTTCTGCACCCGCTTCTGGTAGGCGTTCATGCCGAGGAAGAAGAACAGCAGGACGATGGCGACCAGGGCGATGACGGTGATTTTTTTGGAATTCATCGGGAGGACTTTCTGAGGTAAACAATGAGAAGGAACGCCAGCACTATGAACGCGGCCAGCGACAGCCAGGGGATCTGGACGCCGTTGAAGATGTCGAGCTTTTGGTCCGCGCAGGACACCCCGGCGCTGCAAGGTACCCAGGCCTTGGGAATCAGGCCAGCCACCAGCAGGGTGTGGTACCCGGCCATCGCCAGCCCGCTCAGTGCCAGAGCCAGGCCATAGACGGCGCCCCGTCGGTCTTCAGTGAAGCATGCGATCCCCAGAATGATGGCGAGTGGAAACATGAAGATGCGCTGGTACCAGCACAGCACGCAGGGCGTCATGCCCATGACCTCGCCCAGAAACAGCGCGCCCAAGGTGGCGGCAGTGGCCACCAGCCAGGCCATCAGCAGCCAGGTCCAGGGTCGGTTCATGACGTGCCTTTCGAAAAGGCCACGGCGGGACGCAGGGACATCAGGATCCAGGCGCCCGCCGCCAGCACGATGAACACATCGGCCAGGTTGAAGGCAGGCCAGTGCAGCCCGCGCCAGTGCAGATCCAGGAAGTCGGTGACGGCGCCGCTGGCAATGCGGTCGATGAGATTGCCGCTGCCGCCGGCCACGAGCAGTGCGCCCGCGGCCCGCTCCAGCGGTTCCACCTGGCGCGCAAGACAGACGAAGGTGATGGGCACCACCACCATGAAACCGATGACGATGAAGAATATCCGCTGCCAGCCACCCGCTTCGGCCAGCAAGGAGAACGCGGCGCCAGTGTTGAGCACATGGACCAGGTTGAACCAGGTCGTGACCTCCACCGCTGTGCCCAGTGCGATGGTGCTGGCGAACCAGGTTTTGCTCAGCTGATCCAGCGCCAGAAGAAAAGCCACGGCAAGCAGCCAGGCCAGACGGGGGCGACCCCGCCAGGAAAATGCAGACATGAAAAGACCCTGAAAGAACGGACATCACCAGCCGCAAGGGCTGGCACGTTTCACAGGGATCGGAGAAGCACGGCGATGGGCGCCGTCAAAGAAGCCGAACCCTGGTCAGGCCAGGGTGGTCCACTGCGGCCGTTCGGGCCGCTCCACGAGCAGGATCTCGGTCCAGAGACGGGCCACTGCGTGCAGACGGTCGGCGTCGTTGCTCGGAACAAAGGGCGTACTGGCCGACAAGGCCAGGGCGCCGGAGTGGCAGCTTCCACAGTGGGAGTGCTGCGCATGGGATTCGCCGACGTGGTCGTCGGTCTCGGCCTGTCCAGAGGTATCCGCCAGGTTCGCATGCACCGAGGCACAGGGCTCGTGCACACAAGGCTCGCGCTCGGCCGCGCCCGCCCACTGCAGGGGCAGGCAGAACAGCATCAAGAGGGTGAGCAGAACGGCGCGCATGATGCAATGATTTTACGGCGCTGGCACTGGGGTGGAAACGCCGCCCTGGTGTGCTTCAGGTTGTTCAGCGGTCCGGTGGAGACTGGAACTGGCGAATCGTGGTCCACAGTTCCGGGGCCACCGCCATGGGCTGGAACGCGCTGATGTATGCACGTCCGGTGTTCCCCAGCGGGAGGCGACCGAACAGATGGCCAAACGGCACCAGGAGCAGCCTCAGGAGTTGCCCGCTCAACTCGGACAGGTTTCGCGTCTGCCAGGCCAGCCTGAGCATGTACCAGTGCGAGCGTGCATGCGGGACCAGGCGCGTCTGTCCCAGCACGTGCATGGCTTCGAGCAGGTGCCAGGCTTGGCCCAAGTCACGATGGTCGAGACGTTGGTAAGCCTGTGACAGCCGCTCGAAGGTGTGCGGGTCGAACGCCACCGTGTTCACGGACTCAGTGGGCATGGCCATGGTGGTCGTGCCCGTGGTCACTGGCATCTGCGGTTCCGAGTTCACTCCTGGCCTGGCGCATCACCTGCCAGCCGCCGTGCAAGGCCAGACCCGCCATCAGGGCCGCCACGAGCAGGTCTGGCCAGGCCGTGCCTGTTCCAAAGACCCCCAGTGCGGCCAAGAACACGGCCACGTTGCCGATCGCATCGTTGCGCGAGCACAGCCAGACGCTGCGCATGTTGGCGTCACCCTCGCGGAAGGCATACAGCATCCAGGCCACCGACACGTTGGCCAGCAGCGCCAGCAATGCAACAACCCCCATGGTCGGTGCATCAGGCACCCGACCGTTCCAGACCGCCCACAGCGCGCTGCCCAGCACGTAGAGGCCAAAGCCCATCATGCTGAAGGCTTTGAGCATGGCGGCCCTGGCACGCCAGGCCAGCGCCGATGCCAGCACCGCCAGCGAAACACCGTAGTTCAGCGCGTCACCGGCGAAGTCGATGGCATCGGCCAGCAGGGACAGAGAGCCCGACGAGAAGCCAGCGCCCAGCTCGACCAGGAACATGGCGGCGTTGACGAAGAGCGCGACCCACAGCACGCGGCGGTAGCGTGGCAGGTTGGCAATCTGTCCGGGGGCGGGGCATTCGTGTTCACAGCAATGGGCTGACATGGGATCTCCTGCAGGTTCAGAATGCCGGTATTGAAAACCCTGGAGCTGCTCCAGAGTCAAGCCCTGAATCCCACCGAACGGAGAAACCCCATGCGCATCAAGGAACTGGCCGAGGCCACAGGCGTGGACGTGGACACCATCCGCTACTACGAAAAGCAAAGTCTTCTGCCGGAACCGGCCCGGCAGGACAACGGCTACCGTGACTATGCGAGCGCCCACCTGGAGCGCCTGGCCTTCATCCGCCACTGCCGCGCACTGGAAATGCCGCTGGCCGACATCCGCCGGTTGCTGGGCGCGCTGGACGCTCCGGGCGAGCCACACCCGGATGTGGACCGGCTGGTTCAGGAGCAGATCGACAAGGTGCGGGCGCGGCTCAAGAGCATGCGAGCGCTGGAGAAGCAGTTGTTGCTGCTCCAGGCCGCCTGTGGCCGTTGTGACGACGAAGGCACTGACTGCGGCATCCTCAAGGAACTCGTGGCCGCCGCGCACGGCGAAGCCTGCGCGTGTCATGCCCATCTTGCGCACTGACCGACCATGAAGGCCTTGTTGCTGTACGTCGCCACCACATGGGCCTACACAGCAGCAACTCCAATCGACAGAGTCAACAGGTTCAAAGACAAATTTCAGTCAAAACTGTCATCTTCGGGCAATCTCGCGGTCACTCGTCCATTACTACATTGCTCCTGTACTCGGTACCGCGTTGCATCACCCGATCAACGTGAAACTTTCAGGAGCAACCATGATTCGCAAGTTCAACATCCTCGTCCTTTCGTTTGCAGCAACCATCCCGGCTTTTGCCATGGATGCGGCTCAAGCCGAAGCCAAGCAGACTGTCCCGCTGGTCAATGGCGAGACGCTCTACATTTTCAAGGACGGAAAGATGGCAAAAGCCAACCAATATGGACGCACTGCATACCTTGCCAAGGGAGAGGTCGTTCAATCCGTGGATGGTCAGAAGATCAGCACAGTGGGCAACGAAGTCGCTCGCCTCGACTACCTGGCGCGCAAGGGTCATCAAAACTGATGGCGTCACTCGCGTGAAGACGGCCACCCTGTCTTGGGTGGCTTTTTTACTTGCGACGGAAGATCATTGCAAAAACGATCACCATGGCCAGATAGTTCATCACCATGAACCACGTGTTGTTCCATGCGACGCCATCAAACCCCCAGTAGGTCACCGGATAGAAAACCGGGGATGGATAAAAATCGGCCGAATGGGTGAACACGTCGATTAGCACGTGGGACCACCAACCCAACAGCGGCAACCAGAAGCGGCTCAGCCAAAGCCAGAGTACCCCTGTGACGGCCCCCGCCACCAGCGCGCTATGCATTACGCAATGCAGGTGGTGGGTCAGGCCGGCGAGCAGCGGCGACATTGCGGGCTCGTACCCGGGCAGCGCATTGGCGTAGGCCAGCAGCACACGCCAGCCTTCGGACGACGACAGCATCAGTGCGACCAGCGGCGCAAGCTGGACCAGATCGGGCAACACCGCAAGGCCCACTGCCAGACCGATGGTGCGGCGGTCCTGCGGCCGGTGCCGGTGCCAGGCCGCGGCGCCCAGGCCCACCCACAGTCCGTGCGCAAGGATGTCCATGGCGCATGCCCTCTTGTGCAGTGAATCTGTCCGCTATCGGT
>CAMLOF010000112.1 GCA_946481585.1 uncultured Macromonas sp.
CAGGCAGCTTGAACTTCTCGGCCAGCTTCATCAGCCGCAGGGCCTTGCGGTAGCCTTCGGGGCGCGTCATACCGAAGTTGCGCACGGTGCGCTCCTTGGTGTCGCGGCCCTTCTGGTGACCCAGCACCATGCAGGGCTGGCCATTGAAGCGCGCCAGGCCTCCCACAATGCTCAAGTCGTCAGAGAAATGGCGGTCGCCATGCAGCTCCACGAAGTGCGTGAAGATCTCATTGACGTAATCCAGCGTGTAGGGGCGGTCGCTGTGGCGGGCAATCTTGGTCACCTGCCACGGAGACAGGTTGCTGTAGATGTCCTTGGTGAGTTGCTGGCTCTTCTTGCTGAGCTGGTCGATCTCTTCGGTGATGTCAACCGCCGATTCAGATTGAACGTAGCGCAGTTCTTCGATCTTGGTTTCCAGCTCCGCGATGGGTTGCTCGAAATCCAGAAAATTCTTCTTTGCCAAGGTGATACTCCTGTGGTCTTTATGGGGCACGCGTGGGGTGGCGGGGGAAAAGTCAGGCCGTCAGTAGGCCACCGGCACCGGGTCCAACGAGCGCCAAATATACCAAGTCGCGACGCTGCAGTAAGGTGCCCAGGCGGCAGCCACTTCCCGCGCGTCGCTGCGGCTGACTGGGTCGCCCGAGAAATAGCTCTGGCTGATGCCCCGTATGAGTCCGACGTCGTCGAGCGGCAGCACGTTGGGGCGCATCAGGTAGAAGATGAGGAACATCTCGGCCGTCCAGCGGCCGATGCCCCGTATGGCCACCAGTTGCTTGATGATGGCCTCGTCGTCCATCCCGTGCCACTCTTCCGGGCGCAGGATGCCGTTGTCAAAATGCAGTGCCAGGTCCACCAGGTACTCGACCTTGCGGGCACTCAGGCCGGCGGCACGCATGTCGTCCACCTTCAGGCGCAGCAGTTGGGCGGGGGCCATCTCGGGCAAAAGCTGCTCAAAACGGTCCCACACCGCCTGCGCCGCCTTCACGGAAATCTGCTGTCCCACGACGCTGCGCGCCAGGGTGGTGAATGGGTCGCCGCGCGAGGACAGGCAGACATTGGGGAACTGCGGGATGAGCTTGTTCATCACGCGGTCGCGCTGCATCAGGTGCTGGCAGGCGTCTTCCCAGTAGGCGGGTGCCTGCTGGGCGTCGGCCGTTCGCGCTCGCTTCGCGGTGGGTTTGGAAGCCATTGCGCCCTTACACCCGTTCCCAGGCCGTGCCCTGCGGGCCGTCCTTGAGCGCCACGCCCTGCGCCAGCAGTTCCTGGCGGATCCGGTCGGCCTCGGCAAAGTTCTTGGCTGCCTTGGCAGCGGCACGTGCGGCGATCATGCCCTGAATGGCCGCTTCATCCAGCCCTTCGGCGGCACCGCCACCTTGCAGAAAAGCCTTGGGCTCTTCCTGCAACAGGCCCAGCGTGGCACCCAGCGCCTTGAGCAGCCCGGCCAGCTCGCCAGAACGGCTGCGGTTCACCTCGCCAGCCAGGTCGAACAGCACGGCCACGGCCTCCGGCGTGCCGAAGTCGTCGTCCATGGCGGCCTTGAAGCGCGCGGCATGGGGCTCAGCCCAATCAATGGCCACGCTTTTTGCGGGCACGGCGTCCAGCGCGGTGTACAGGCGCTTGAGCGACGCACGCGCATCGTCCAGGTGCGCGTCGCTGTAGTTCAGCGGGCTGCGGTAATGCGCCCGCAGAATGAAGAAGCGCACGGTCTCGGCGTCGTACTTCTCCAGCACCTCGCGGATGGTGAAGAAATTGCCCAGGCTCTTGGACATCTTTTCGTTGTCCACGCGCACAAAGCCGTTGTGCATCCACACGCTCGCCAAGGGCTTGCCCGTGGCGCCTTCGCTCTGGGCGATCTCGTTCTCATGGTGCGGGAACTGCAGGTCGGCGCCGCCGCCATGGATGTCGAAGCTCTCGCCCAGCATCTCGCAGCTCATGGCCGAACATTCGATATGCCAGCCCGGGCGCCCCAGGCCGTAGGCGCCGTCCCACTTGGCTTCGTCTGGCTCGCTCGCCTTGGCGGCCTTCCAAAGCACAAAGTCCAGCGGGTCGCGTTTGTCGTCAGCCACGGCCACACGCTCACCGGCACGCAGTTCATCCAGGCTCTTGCCCGAAAGCTTGCCGTAACCCGCAAAGTCGCGCACCGCGAAGTTCACGTCACCGTTGGCGGCCTTGTAGGCCAGACCCTTCTTTTCCAGTTGCCCGATCAGGTTGAGCATCTGCGGAACGAATTCGGTGGCGCGCGGCTCGAAGGTGGGCCGCTCGATCTTGAGAGCGTCGGCGTCCTGGTGCAGGGCGTCAACCATGCGGTCGGTCAGCGAGCGGATGGTCTCGCCGTTCTTGAGCGCACGGGCAATGATCTTGTCGTCAATGTCGGTCACATTGCGCACATAAGTGACGCGATAGCCACTGGCCTTGAGCCAGCGCTGCACCACGTCGAACGCCACCATGGAGCGGGCATGGCCCAGGTGACACAAGTCGTACACGGTCATGCCGCACACATACATGCGCACGTGGCCCTGCTCCAGGGGCGTGAACGCGTCCACGCGGCGCGTGAGGGAGTTGTAAATGCGCAAAGTCATCGGAACAAACAGGGGCCGCAACCCCTCAGATACAATCTTTTGCAGTATATCGGCGTGCCGTCCGGGGGACCCTGGAGCACCCCGCCAGCGTTGCCGGAGGTCGCGTATTGTGCCCGTTTGTTGCGACCACCACAGAAACCCGCTGAGGTCACCATGCCACTTCCCCTGACTCCGGTTGCCAGCAACCCCTTCCCTTCGCCCTGGCGCACACAGATTCTGCGTCTGGCCTGTGCGGCTCTGCTCCTCTGTGCTGCCAGCGTGCACGCCCAGGAAGCCCCCTACCAGGACGTGAACCGTCTGTTGCAAGCGGGTGATCTTCAGCAAGCGCACAAGGTGGCCACGGGCTACCTGGCAGACAAGCCGCGCGACCCGCAGATGCGCTTTCTGCTGGGCGTGATCCAGACTCAGCAAGGCCAGGACGGCACTGCCCTGGAAACCTTTACCGCCATCACGCGTGACTACCCGGAGCTGCCCGAGCCCTACAACAACCTGGCGGTGCTGCACGCCGCCGCCAACCGCTTGGACCAGGCCCGCGAGGCGCTGGAAATGGCCGTTCGCCTGAACCCGGCCTACGCGATTGCCCACCAGAACCTGGGCGACGTATTCGCCCGCCTGGCGTCGCGCTCGTACGGCGAGGCGCTCAAGCTCAACCCTTCCAACGGCGCGCTGCGCCCCAAGATACAGGCGCTTGACGCGGCGCTGGCAGCACGCCCCGCGCAGTGACACTTGCACCCAGACCATGAAACGACGCACCCTCGCATCCCTTCTTGCCGCTGCCAGCCTGCTGGCTACGCTGCCATTGCAAGCGCAAACCACCCCGCGCGTGAAGCTTGAGACATCGCAGGGCGCCATCGTCCTGGAACTGAACCAGGCCAAGGCCCCCAAGACCGTCGCCAACTTCATTGATTACGTCAAGGGCGGCCATTACGACGGCACCGTGTTCCACCGGGTGATCAGCGACTTCATGATCCAGGGCGGTGGCTTCACCGCTGACATGCAGCAAAAACCCACCAAGGCACCCATTCCCCTGGAAGCCAGCAACGGTCTGAAGAACGACCGCGGCACCATTGCCATGGCCCGCACCGCCAACCCGAACTCTGCCACCAGCCAGTTTTTCATCAACGTGGTGGACAACGCAATGCTGAATGCACCCCAGCCTGACGGCCACGGGTACACAGTGTTCGGCAAGGTCGTTTCCGGCATGGACGTGGTGGACAAGATCCGCGCCGTGCCCACTGGCAGCCGTGGCATGCACCGCGACGTGCCCGCCACCCCCATCACCATCCTCAAAGCCACATTGGAGAACTGAACATGGCCAACCCGAAAGTCGAACTGCACATCACCGGTCACGGCGTCATCACGCTGGAACTGGACGCTGAAAAGGCACCCAAGTCCACCGAAAACTTCCTGGCCTACGTCGCCAGCGGCCACTACGACAACACGATCTTCCACCGCGTGATCAACGGCTTCATGATCCAGGGCGGCGGCTTCGAGCCCGGCATGACGCAAAAGCCCACCCGCGAGCCGATCGAAAACGAAGCCAACAACGGCCTGAAGAACGACAAGTACACCGTCGCCATGGCGCGCACGCAGGCGCCCCACTCCGCCACGGCACAGTTCTTCATCAACGTGGCTGACAACGGCTTCCTCAACCACACCGCGCCCTCCCTGCAGGGCTGGGGCTACGCCGTGTTCGGCAAGGTCGTGGGCGGCACCGAAGTCGTCGATGCCATCCGTGGCGTGAAGACTGGCCGCAAGGGCTTCCACGACGACGTGCCCGTCGCCGACGTGGTGATCGAAAAGGCCGTTGCCGTTTAACGTGACCGAACCGGGCTGGGGCACTCTGCAGGCCGCGCCGCAATGGCGCGCTGTGGATTGCATCGCCGACCTGCACCTGCAGGCTGGCGACCCGGCCACCTTCGAGGCTTGGCAGAGCTACCTGCGCCGAGCCGACTGCGACGCCCTGTTCATCTTGGGCGATCTGTTCGAGGTTTGGGTGGGTGACGACACACTCAACACCCAAGACGAAAACCCGGACCATCTGTTTGCCCAGGCCTGCTGCGACGCTTTGCGCGAATGCACGCAGCGCATGCCCGTGTATGTAATGCACGGCAACCGCGACTTTCTGCTGGGGCCAGACTTTTTCGCGCGCACCGGCACGCAACCGCTACACGACCCCACCCTGCTCAACTGGAGCCCCCACCGCTGGCTGCTGAGCCACGGTGACGCCTGGTGCCTGGACGACCACGATTACATGCGCTTTCGCGGCGAGGTGCGCACCCCCGCCTGGCAGCAGGCCTTTCTGGCACGCCCCCTTGCCGAACGCGAAGCTGTGGGCCGCCAGTTGCGCGCCCAGAGCGAGGCCCGCAAACTCGAGAGCCGCGAGTCGGGCAGCACCATCACCTACGCCGATGTGGACACAGCCACTGCCGAACAGTGGCTACAAACCACAGGCGCCCAGGTGCTGGTGCACGGCCACACACACCGGCCAGCCGAACATGTGTTGCGAGGTGGCCGATTGCGAGTGGTGCTGAGTGACTGGGACGCGCAGGCCGTGCCGCCCCGCGCACAGGCACTTCGCCTGCGTGCCGATGGCCGCTGGGAGCGGCGCCCCTTGAGCAGATGAGCACCCCGCGCTGGTGGCGGCGCCTGCGCCAGACCTTGCGCCGCTGGCTCGGCGGCAACCCAGACATCCCCGATGGGCTGTGGCAACACGTCTGGCAACGCCACCCGTTCCTGCACCACCTGAACGCCAGCGAGCAGGCACGCTTGCGCGAACTTTGCCGAGGCTTCCTGGCCGGCAAGGAGTTCAATGGCGTGCATGGCGTGAACATCACCGACGCCATGGCCCTGACCATAGCCATGCAAGCCTGCGTGATGCTGCTGCACTGGGGCGAAGACGCGTTGGCCTGGTACGACGACTTCGTCGGCATTGTGGTGCACCCCAACGAAATGTGGGCACCCCGCGAGGTGGTGGACGAAGCCGGTGTGGTTCACCGCTACCGCGAAGCCCTGCTGGGCGAAGCCATGGAAGGCGGCCCCGTGACGCTGGCCTGGTCCAGCGTGGCCAGCGCCGCCAACGAGGCCGGGAGGGGCCACAACCTGGTGATCCACGAATTCGCCCAC
The DNA here is from genome assembly GCA_946481585.1 of uncultured Macromonas sp. The sequence continues at coordinate 5,706 of CAMLOF010000112.1, forward strand.
AAGCTGGACATGCGCGGCAAGTCACATGGCCAATCGCCAGACGGTTGCCCGCCCCTGCCGCGCGGGTTCATGGGGCACACACAGGCAGGCGAAGCCCGCCGCCATTGGCGCCAGACACTGCATAAAGCCTACGAAGACCACCGCCAGCGGGTGGAGATGGCAGAGCGCTTCGGTGCCGAGCCGCCCTGGCTGGACAGCTACGGCGCCCACTCGCCCAGCGAATTCTTCGCAGTGGCCTGCGAGGCCTACTTCGTCAACCGCCCGAAATTGGAGGCGGAATGGCCGGATGTCTGCGCCCTGTTCGACGCTTTCTTCCGGCCAGGCAGCTCGATCAGCGCTTGAGCAGCGCTTTGAGGACGGTTTGCAAACGCCGTGCCGTGGCGGCATCGTGGGGGGCAGCCAGCACCTTGGCCACGTCCTGCATCCAGGTCTCGGCAGGGCCAGCGGCATTGCGCTGCGTCAGCAATTGCAACTGCAACATGCGGCGCGCGCTAAGGTGTTCGGCAGGCGTAGGCACTTCTGCAGCCATTTCCAGGCGCAGCATGCTCTGAGCCGCCTGATCGCCGCCCGCAGCCGCACCTGCAAGGGCCTGCGCCCAAGTGGAGCGAGCCGACGCACCCGCACGCCCGCCCAGTGCTTGCGCGGTGGGCAAGGTTTCGGCGTCGCGCTTTTCCCACGCGGTCAGCAGTTGGGTCAGCACTTCACCATGGGCCTGGGCAGCCAGCTTGCGCAACGCGGCTTCAGCGTGTTCCTGTGCCTGGCGCTGCGCGCGGAAGGCGGCATCGCCCAGACGCGGGCCACGCGGCTCAAAGCCGGGCCGCTCGCCCCAACGGCCCGCACCGGGCCGCTCGTCGCGACGGCCAGGCCCTTTCGCGTCACGCGCGCCGGGCTTGCCGGTCGCAGGTACGGTCTTCTGCATGCCAGGGCGGTCATCACCGCGCATGGCCACCAGCTTTTTGGGCGCTGCAGGTGCTGCTTCTGCGGTCGGCTCGGCTGCAGCCTCGGGTGCTTCAGGAGCGGGTGCAGCCTGAGCGGTCTCCTCAGGCGCGGCCTCAGCCTGCCCACGCATGGCTGCTTGCAAGGCGTCCATGGCGGCACGGATCTTTTGTGCGTCGCCGCTGGCGCTTGCTGCGTCCAACGCCTTGGCTGCGTCCAGAACCGCCTTGTCGTGGGCGCTTACCGCCGTTGCAGCTTTTTCCCGTTCGGTGGACTTGCGCTCGAAGGCTTCGTCAATCGGCTTGCGGAAAGCTTCCCAGAGCTTCTGCTCTTGTTTGCGGTCCAGAGGGACACTGTGCGCCTCCTGCTGCCAACGCTGCTGCAAGGCCTTCACAGCGTCTATGCGCAACATGGGGGCAGCGCCCAGGGCAACGGCCTCGTCGATCAGGGCTTGGCGGCGCTGCAGGCTTTCTGCCTGCGCTGTTTCCAGGCGCAGGTGAGCCGCCTGCATGGCGGCCTTCCACAGCGGCTGCACTTCGGCAAAGAGCTTTTCGCTCAGGTGCCCAGACTGGCGCCAGCGTTCGGCAAAGGCGTGCAGATCACGGGCTTGCGCTTTCCAGTCGCTGCTGGCTGCATGGGCCTCGGTCCAGGCGCGCACTTCTTCGATCAGCCCAAGGCGCTGGCCTTTGTTGGATTCGTTCTGCTGCTTGAGCTTGTCCAGCCACTCTTCAACGACCTTGTGTGCCTGGTTGCAGGCTTCGTCGAACTTCTTCCAGAGGGCATGGTTGGGCACGCCACCCTGATCGGTGGTCTTCCACTGTTCGCGCAACGCGCGCAGGGTTTCCTGCATCTTGCGACCACCCAGGCGCTGGCCATCGGGGGCCTGGGTCAACGCAACGGCTTTGGCCACCAGCTCCTCACGCAACTGGTCGGCGCGCCAGCGCTGCCAGCCCTCGAGCTCGCCCGCCTGGGCCAGCGCGGCCTGCGCCTTGGTGTCAAGTTCAGCTTCTATCAGGCGGCCATGGTCCTTCAGGGCCTGGCGCAGGCTGGCCGCAATCTTGGGCAATGCCTTGCTGTGGCCTTGCGCCAATTCCTTCACCAGCAGTTCCAGCGCTGCCTGCACGCTTTGGTTGGCCTGCGCCTGGCGAGCAGCCAGTTCAGCGGGGTCTATGCCCACCGGCGCGGCCGCAGGTTCCCCCCGCAGTGCACGAAGTTCATCTGCCCAAACCGGCACGGCAGGCAGGGGCGCCTGAGCGTCGGCAGCCGCCGCAACGGCTTGTGCCAAGGCTGCGTCAAACGCTTCCCACACCAGCGTCAACTGCTTGCGCGAGGTGTCGAGCTGCGAAGGAAACTTCGGGTCCAGGCTGTCCCACGCGGGTTCGACCATCAACTTGTCTGCCTGACCCTGCCAGGTTGCCACGTCGGCGCGCAGACCCTCAAGGGCGGCCTGTGCTTCTTGCCACGACTTGGTGGAAAGCACCTCGATGCGTTGAGCCAACAGCACGGCAGCCTCGCGCTCGACCTGCACGCGGTGCTGCAGTTCTTCCAGGGCCTTCATGCGCTCGGCAAGCGCTGCCTTCAGGCCTGCCAGAGGCTCGCGCGACAGCGGCGCACCCGCCTTGGCAGCATCGCGCTGCCAGGCCATGGCATCTGCCAGATTCAAGCGCGGCAGGGCCAACAGCGTCTGCGCTTTGATGGCCCACTCCTCGGCCATGGCCTCCTGAGCCTTGGCGCGCTTGAGTTCGTCCAGCTTTTCCTTCAAGGACTTGGCAGCCCCCTTGTCCCGGTGAGAGAGTTCGCGGTACACGTCGTGCATCGCGTCCAGGGACGGTTCGCCCGCCAGCCAGTCGCGCAGGCGTGCTGCTCGCTCGCCGGAAGTGGGCGCGGTAAAGACACCGCCCGTCAGAGCGTCGAGTTGCTGGAGGTCCGCGGGCTTGTGCGGGGTCTTGTCTTGGGTGTTCACGGCTTCAATGCGGCAATGGGTGTGCGCCCCCTGTACGGGGGCCAAACGCGTATTGTCTCTGTTTTCGGCGGGAACCTGCCGGCGCGCTCAGCGGGCCCAGAGATCGAGCGGGGGATCGTGCGTCACGGCACGCAGGATGTCCGAGCGCGACACATAGCCTTGAACAGTGCCGTCACCCGCAACAACCGGCAGGCCGGGCAAGCCCGTTTCCAGCAACGCGACCGCGAGTTTGCGCAGTTCGGTCTCGGGTTCGACGCTTGGCACGGGCGAGAACATCCACTCTGTCAC
>CAMLOF010000113.1 GCA_946481585.1 uncultured Macromonas sp.
AGGCGTATGCCTTGACGCAAGACATGGAGATACCGACATGAACGTGGCTTTGCCCTCTCTCCCCGCTGTGGCGCAGGCCTCTGGTGGCGCGGAAAAACAGGAAGGCAAGCTGCTCGCTCCCGCCTCGAACCTGGGTACGCCCCCCGAGGGGATGATGGACCTCCCTTTGTTCATCGATGTGCTGTCACAGGTACTGCCATCCTCGCTTCTTGCTCCGTTGACTGTACAGGTGTCGCCAGAGAGCGTGTTTCCAGGCAGGGCCAGGCAGGACGCACATCCCGCTGAGCGGGAACCTGCGCTGACCAATGCGTCAGTGGAAGGTGTTGACACTGGACTGCTGCCTGCGGCTTGGGATCAGGGGGCATGGAGTGCCGTGCTTGGAGGTGCGGCGCAGGCGGGGGAGCTGGAACATGAAAAGCCGAAGCGCAGTGCTGACGCTGATGCCCCGCTTCTGGACGCCGTGCTCGGGCAGCCCGTGGCATCGCCCTGGCTTGCGGCACCTTTGCCGCTCGTTTCCCCCAGCCTGCCTGGTGTCGTGTCGCCCCCGTCCGGTCGCGGGGCCGTTGCGATTCAGGGGGCGGCGGCGCAGCAGGCGGTGTCTCTGACCGTGCAGGACGCGGTGGGGACTGGCGCCCTGGCCTCGATGGCGCCTTCCCTTGTCCACCAGCCGAGCGCCACAGCCGATTTTGCTCTGCCGCCTGCAGATGGTGGTTCTGCCGCCTCGATATCAGAGCAGGCACAGCTGTCGGCCCTGCCTGACCGGGCCGCCCTCATACAGGGTGCAAATGCATTGGCTCAGGCGGGTGATGCTGGTCAGCCGCTGGCCTTGAACCCGCGCCAGCCTGACCTATGGCAGCGGCCCTTGGCGCAAGCCCTGGGCGAGCGCCTGCAGGTGCAGGGCGCGCAGGGTGAAGAGCAGGCCCTGATCCGACTCGACCCGCCCTCTCTGGGCCGGGTGGAGATCGTTCTGCGCCAGGAGGGCGGGACCTGGCAGGTCCAGCTCAGCGCCACTCACCCGGAAGTGAGCCGCCAGTTGCAGGCCATCAGCGAAACGCTGCGGCACGAACTGTCGGTGCGGCAGCAGGCCTCGGTCACCGTGCAGGTCACCTCCGACCACCTGGGCCATGCCGACGGGCGCCAGCAGCGCCAGCGTCAGGACGGCCAGCAGCCTCGGGAACCCGGCCGGGCCTGGGATGGCGAAGAGGCTTCCCAAACCTTCGATCTTGCGTGACAGCGGTATATCTTCATGAAAAAAATCAAATTGATAGCGGTGGTGTTGCTGGCGGTGCTCCTGGCCGCCGGGGCGGCGGGGGCCGGGGTGTGGTGGCTGATGAAGTCGGGGTACGGCCCTGCGCCCGCCGGGCACGCCGAGGCTCCCGCGCCGGTGGAGGACAAGAAGGAATACAAGTACCTCAACCTCGACAAGGTGATCGTGATGCTGCGCGCGCAGGAAGGTGCGCCTCTGTCCAACTACATCGCCGTGGATCTGGTGTTCAAGACGCCCAAGGAGGGCGAGGCCGCCGTGAAGAACCAGTTGCCACTGTTGCGCAGCCTGGTGGTCAAGGCCCTGTCGAACTACACCCTGGAGCAGGCGGGGCTGTTGACGATCGACGAACTGACGGCGGCGATCAACCAGGCGCTGGACGCCGCCTACACCGCTGATGGCCGCGAAAAACCCTTCAGCGTGGCCATGATCGGCAAGCTGATCATCGAGTGACCATGCTGATGCAAAGCGGGTATGCGGAGTTCGCGTCCGTCGAGGACGCGCAGCGGCTGGTGGCTGCCGATGAGCAGCGCCATTTGCTGGCGCACGCCCCCTTGGTGCGGCGGGTGGTGCGCCAGCTTGCTTCGCAGGCGGCGGGCGCCATGGACCGTGAGGACATGATGCAGATCGGTCTGATGGGCTTGCTGGAGGCCTTGCGGCGCTACGGCGAGCCCGATGAGCGTTTCGGGGCCTATGCCGCCTTGCGCGTGCGCGGCGCCATCCTTGACGAGTTGCGCCGCCAGGACTGGCGGCCTCGCACCGTGCGCCAGGAAAGCCACCGCTTGCGCGACGGCGTGCGTGAACTCACGCGGCGGCTGGGCCGCGAGCCCAGCGAGGCAGAAATCGTCAAGGCCCTGGGCATCACCGCTGAAGACTACGTGGCCTACCAGCAGGACACCAACTCCGAGCAGATGGCCAGCTTCGACGAACTCGTGCAGGACATGCACCAGCAGCCGGGCGCCCACCATTCGCCCGAGGCCGAGTGGATCGCACGTCGCAGCATCGAGCAGGCGCTGATGGCCCTGAATGAACGCGAGCAGCGGGTGGTCCAGCTGTACTACGAGTTCGAGCTGAGCCTCAAGGAGATTGCGGCGGTGCTGCAACTGACCGAGGCACGTGTCTGCCAGATCAACAAATCCGCGCTGCAGAAGATGAAGACGCTGCTGCAGTCCCACTGACTTCCGACACAGAACACGGACCGATTTTTCATGCAACTGTTTCTCGGCTTCTTCATCGTCATCTTCTGTGTGTTCGGGGGCTTCCTGATCCACGGCGGCAACCTGGGTGTGATCTGGCAGCCGATCGAGCTGCTGATCATCGGCGGTGCTGGCCTGGGCGCCATCGTGGTGGGCAACCCGCGTCACGTATTGACGGAAATGAGTCTGCAACTGCGCAAGGTGTTGACGCCTCGCAAGCGTGATGCGTTCGAGTTCCAGCGTCAGTTGCTGCTGTTGATGTACGAACTGCTGCAAACGGCGGCTGGCGGCCTCAAGGCGCTGGACGCCCACGTCGAGGAGCCGCACAAGAGCCAGCTGTTCAAGAACTACCCCATGGTGCTGGAAGAGCCCAAGCTGCTGCACTTCATCGTGGACAACTTCCGTCTCATGGCCATGGGCAAGATCAACGAGCACGAACTGGAAGGCGTGCTCGACCAGGAACTGGAAGCCATTGACGAGGAACTCAACCAGCCGGCCAAGTCCCTGCACAAGATCGGCGAAGCCATGCCGGGTTTCGGCATTCTCGCGGCGGTGCTGGGCATCGTGATGGCAATGAACTCGGTGGGCGACGGCGCAGGTGCCGCCGAGATCGCTGCCAAGGTGGCCGCTGCCATGGTGGGAACGTTCATCGGCATCTTCCTCTGCTACGCCGTGATCGATCCGATCAGCAACATCATGAAGCAGAACGTCAAGAGCGAGATGTCCACCATGGAGTGCGTCAAGGTGGTGCTGGTGACGCATCTGTCGGGCAAGCCCGCGTTGCTGGCCATCGACGCGGGCCGCCGTCTGGTGCAGCTCAACATCAAGCCCAGCTTCTCGCAGCTGGAAGGCTGGATCAACGCGCTCAGCGGCGTGGAAGAAGAAAAGCCCCAGTTCAACCGCCGCGCGGGAGACCGCCGTGGCTAGTGGCAAGGAGCACAAGGCGGCCATCATCAAGCGCGGTGGTCGCAAGCACGAGGAAGACGAGCACGGCGGCAGCTGGAAGGTGGCCTTCGCCGACTTCTGCCTGGCGCTCATGTGCCTGTACCTGGTGCTGTGGGTGCTGGCCGCGCGTCAGACGGAAGAGGCGCAGGCCTCGCTGCAAAACGCTTCGAGCAGCCTGCTTGATAACGGCAAGGGCAAGCTGAGCGACACCATGGGCGGGCCGCGCGGCAGCCTGATCTCGCGCGAGCCCTTGCCGCGCCACAACGAGGCGGTGCCCTCGCGCAAGACCGGCTCCGGCCCCGATTACCCCGACGAGATCGGCAAACCCACCGGCAAGAGCCGCGTGCGCTACGAGTCGCCGCAAGACCTGCAAGACTTGGCCAAGGTGCTGGCCCGCATGAGCGAGCAGGGCGGCCTCAAGGCCAACCTGCAGACCGTGATCACGCCCTATGGGCTGCGGGTGATGCTGCACGACACCGACCATGAGGGCATGTTTCATCTGGGCAGTGCCGTGCCCACCGAGCGCTTCCGTGGTCTGCTGATGAAAATGGGACCGCTGTTCGCGCAGATGGAAAACCAGATGCTCATCGTCGGCCACACCGACGCGGTGCCCTTTTCCGACCCGCGCAACCACGCGGTGTCGAACTGGACGTTGTCCAGCGGCCGCGCTGCTGCGGCCCGTGGCCTGCTGCTCGATGGCGGTATGCCCGAGCGCAGTGTGCTGCAGGTGGTGGGCATGGCGGAACAGGCGCCCCTTGATGCCACCCATCCGTTGGCCAGCGAGAACCGCCGCATCGAGCTGGTCATCCTCACCAAGGCCCAGGCCGAAAGCGTCACGGCCATGTTCGGCCAACCCGAAAAAACGGACGAGGCAAACCGCCAGTTGCTGCCACAGGTTGATGCCGTGCTGCCGAGCCCCGGTGTGCTGGCCGTGCTGCGTGACCAGCTAAGGGCCGTGGGCCATCAATTGCGCGGAACGGCTGCAACGCCGCCTGCCAGCCAGCCTTGAGGCCGATCAGGACAAGCACAGACATGGATACCAAACCCACTCGAGGTGACCGCATGCGAATACCCGCCAACCTCAATGTCGAATCCACCGCTGCCGCCCGGCCTGCTTCCGGCAGCGCCAGCGGTGCGGCCCCTGCCCGTTCGCCCGGCCGTTCGTCGGGTGGCGGGGATCTTCAATCCGGGGTGTTGCAGCCAGCGCTGGCCGCCATGCGCGACATGCCTGAAATCGACGAAACCCGCGTGGCCGAGTTGCGCGATGCCCTGGCTCGTGGCGACATTGCCTTCGACGCAAGCAAGCTGGCGGGGCTGATCAGCCGCTACCACGGGACGAAGCCATGAAGCCGAGTGCCGAACAGCTTCGCTACATGGAGATGGTGCGCGCGGACGTTCGCGATTACCGTGTCTTGCGTGAGCGGCTGGACGTGCAGTTCGACGCCGCCTTGGGCCACCGGGTGGTGCAGATGCGCGAGGTCGGCGAGAGCATCGAGACGCTCGTGGATGTGTTGAACGAACGCCGTGCACAACGCCTGACGCTTGCGGCAGAAATTACCGGCAAGGCGCCCCCAGGTGGCCATGCTGCCGTCGTGCAGCAGCTGAGCGGTCAGGCTGCCACTTTGCTGGCTGGCTGGACCGAGGAACTGGAGGTGCTGGTGCGCGAATGCAAACGCCTCAACCTGCGCAATTGCAACCTGATCACAGAGCAGCACGACCTGATGCGGCGCGTGTTGCAACAAGAGGAGCAGACCTATGCGCCTGCCTGATGCTGGCTTTGCCTCCATGGCATCGGCAGGCGCCATAGCCGCAACGGTTCGCCCGGCCGCGCAAGGTGGCAACTTTTCGCGCCTGTGGAGCGAGGTCAATGCCGAGGTGCGCCACTTCATCGAGCATGGCGGTTCTGGGGCAGGCGAGGCAGTGTCCGTAGAAGGGGCCTGGCGGCGCTGGCAGCTGGAGCAAAGCACGGCAATGCCGGCTTTCGTTGCACCGGTGAGCGCCGAGGATCAAGACCGCTTCCTGACCGAGGTGGGCACGCAGGCCACCGAGGCCGCGCGCCAACTGGGTGTGTCGCCCGAATTGGTGTTGGCGCACGCGGCGCTGGAGTCGGGTTGGGGCAAGCGCCCCTTGCGCAACGCCGACGGCAGCGACAGCCACAACCTTTTCGGCATCAAGGCCGATGCCAGCTGGCGCGGTGCTGCGTTACAGGCCATGACCACCGAGCACGAAAACGGCGTGGACGAGCACCGCCAGGAGCGCTTCCGCAGCTACCCCGACATGGGCGCGGCCATGAACGACTACGCGCGCCTGCTGCGCAGCAACCCCCGTTACCAGGCGGCGCTCAACACGGGCGGCGACGCCGTGGCCTTCGCCCAAGGTTTGGCGCGAGGCGGTTACGCCACCGACCCGGACTACGCCCGCAAGCTGGTCCAGGTCGCCCGACAACTTCAGTCACGGGATTGAGGCATGGGCGCGCTGCTGATCGGTTCCACCACGCCATGGCTCACCACCCGGGCATCGATCACCTTGCCGCTGGCCAGGTTGCGCACGCGCACGACCTGCCCGCGCGCACCGCTGTCCAGGCTTTCGCCCGCATGGGTCACCTGCACGCCGCCCGCGCGCGCAACGATCTGCACCGCGCTGCCGCGCTTGACCAGCATGTCGGCCTGCAGGAAGCGCTTTTGCAGCACCTGCCCGGCGCGCAGCGCACGGCGGCTGGTCTGCCCTTCAGCCTCTTCGGGGGCACTCACGGCGTCGGGGGTCGAGGTGATTTCTCTGACCTCTTCACGCAGATCTGCCGCCTGCAGCGCCTGGCGCGATGCGATGGCCGAGGCCGCCACCAGCACTCTGGCCGACACGCGAGCCCGTGCCACGAACGTGGCGTTCCAGCCGGGGTTGCCAGGGCAAGTCACTTCAAAGCGCATGCGCGACAACTGCCGCGTGTCCACGGGCCTGACTTCCAGCGGTCGCAGGCACTGGCCGTCGTGGTCGAGCCGGGTCGGCACGGTCACTTCAAACACCGGCTCCCGCCAGCCCTGTGCATCGGCCTGGGCCGTCAGGTACTGCCGGACGGCATCGCTCACCAAAGCCTGGGGCGTCGGCGGCGCGGCCAACGACCACACGGGCCAGCCCATCAGCAGAACCCACCATTTGTATGTGAAAGGAGAACGCATGGCCATCAACTTCAATCAGGTGCTCGATGTGCATGCCGATGCACTCAAGTTGCGGGCGGAGCGCACCAAGGTGCTCGCGTCCAACCTGGCCAACGTCAACACGCCCGGCTACCAGGCGCGAGACATCGACTTTGCGGCGACGCTGCGGCGCGCCGGTGAGGACGACGCCATGGATCTGCCGCTGGACACGCAAGGTGCCGATCTGGCTTACCGCGTGCCCAACCACCCGTCGGAAGATGGTAACACCGTGGAACTGGGCGTAGAGCAGGCAGCGTTCTCGCAGAACGCTTCCGATTTCCAGATGAGCCTGACCTTCGTGCAGATGAAGCTCAAGGGCCTGGCGCAGGCCATCACGGGGCAGTGACCATGCCGTTCAAGCACATCACCCAGATCGCCGGTTCGGCCATGTCCGCCCAGAGTGTGCGGCTCAACACCATCGCCAGCAACCTGGCCAATGCCAATTCCGCCGCCACCGACGAAGCCACCGCCTACCGCGCCCGCAAACCGGTGTTCGCCGCCATCTACGAGCGCGACGACGAGGGCCTGGTGGCGAGTGCGCGCGTGCAGGTGCTCGACGTTGTCGAGAGCACTGAACCCGTGCGCAAGGTGCACGAACCCGACAACCCGATGGCCGACGCCGAGGGCAACGTGTTCTACGCCAACGTCAACGCCGTTGCCGAGATGACCGACATGATGTCGGCCTCGCGCGCCTTTGAAACCAATGTCGAGGTGCTGGGGCGCGTGCGCGCCATGCAGCAGTCGCTGCTGCGCCTCGGGGAGTCCTGATCATGAGCAACACGGTTCTTTCCAGCGTGAGCGGCGGCACGCAGTCTTCGTCCTCTGGCGACGCGCCCGTCGCGGCCAACGGCTCCAGCACGAGCGACACCGCCAACATGTTCCTCACTTTGCTGGTTGCGCAGATCCGCAACCAGGACCCGCTCGACCCCAAGGACTCCAGCGAATACGTCAACCAGCTCAACCAGCTGTCGCAGACGCAGATGCTGGAGTCTCTGGTGAGCCAGAACCGCAGCAGCGCCAGCATGCTCGAAGGGCTGCAGGTGCTGGCCATGGGCGCCCAGGTGGGATCCACCGTGACCGTGTCTACCAGCCAGGTCGAACTGGGCAGCGACGTGGTGCATGGCAGCTTCACGCTGAGCAGCGCTTCCAACGACGCCAGCGTCGTACTCACAGGGGCCGATGGCGTCAGCCACACCGTCAACCTGGGTAGCAAGGCCGCGGGCACGGTGAACTTCACCATCGATCCGGCCGCCCTTGGCTTGGCGCCCGGCAAATACAGCATAGCCGTCAAGGCAGGCAGCCAGGCGCCTGCCGTCGGCATCACCGGCACGCTGCAGAGCGTGCGTCTGTCGGGCACCTCGGGCCTGCTGCTCAACGTCGCGGGCGTGGGCGAGATCGCTTCCACCGCCGTCACGGCTTTCTCCAAGACTTCTTCTTCCAGCTGAAAGGAAACTGACCATGAGCTTCGAAATCGCGCTGACCGGCATCAACGCCATCAACACCCAGCTGGAAACCATCAGCAACAACATCGCCAACACCGGCACCTACGGGTACAAGTCGGGCCGGGCCAATTTTGCGTCCATGTACGCTGGCACCCAACCCACGGGCGTGGTGGTGTCCTCGGTCACCCAGAGCCTGGACATCGGCGGCAGCGTCCTGACCACGGGCCGTGCGCTGGACGTGGCCATTTCCGGCAAGGGCTATTTCGCCACCAGGGACACGACGGGCGAGACGCTCTTCACCCGCGTCGGCATCTTTTCGACCGACGCCACAGGTTTTGTGGTGGACGGCTTTGGTCGCAAGCTGCAAGGCTACGCGGCGGTGGAAGGCAGCACGGCGCTGGGCGCCTTCGGTGACCTGACCGTCACCAAGGGGCAGATCGCCGCGCAGGCGAGCACGTCGCTCGATTACGTGTCCAACCTTTCCGCCGACTGGACCACCCCCGCAGTCGCACCTTTCGACGCCACGGATGCACAGACCTTCAACAGCTCTTCGGTGTCGGTGGTGTATGACTCGCTGGGCGTGCAGCACACCGTGACGCAATACTTCGTACACAGCAACACCAACCAAGTGACGGTGCACTACGCCTTTGACGGCGCGGTACTGGGCACCACCGCAACGCTGCAGTTCGGCACCGACGGCGCGCTGGTCTCCCCTGCGGCGGCCGTGCCGGTGGCGCTGGGCACCCCCGCGGGTGCGGATGCCATGACGTTGAACGTGGACTACACCGGCACCACGCAGTACGCGGGCA
>CAMLOF010000114.1 GCA_946481585.1 uncultured Macromonas sp.
CACACCAGCCTGGAAACGTCTGCCCCCATCAACCTGACCATGGTGGGCCTGGACGGCAAGCCTGTGCCCAAGAGCATGCGGCAGATGCTGGAAGAGTGGATTGCCTTCCGCCAGACGACCATCACCCGCCGTTCGCAGCACCGGCTGGGCAAGGTGCTGGACCGCATCCACATCCTTGAAGGGCGGCAGATTGTGCTGCTCAACATTGACGAGGTGATTGCCATCATCCGCGCCAGCGACGAGCCCAAGGCCGCGCTGATGGCGCGCTTCAACCTGAGCGACCGGCAGGCCGAGGACATTCTGGAAATCCGCTTGCGCCAGTTGGCGCGGCTGGAGGCCATCAAGATCGAGCAGGAGTTGAAGGAACTGCGCGAAGAGCAGGGCAAGCTGGAAGACATTCTGGGCAACCCCAACAGCCTGCGCCGCCTGATGGTGAAAGAGATTGAAGCAGACGCCAAGACCTTTGGCGATGAGCGCCGCACGCTGATCCAGGCCGAGAAGAAGGCCGTGGCCGAGATCAAGGTGGTGGACGAGCCGGTGACGGTGGTGGTGTCTGCCAAGGGCTGGGTGCGTGCGCGCACCGGCCACGGGCACGACGCGGGTGGCTTTGCCTTCAAGGCGGGTGACGGCCTGTACGGCACGTTTGAATGCCGCACCGTTGACACGCTGATTGTGTTTGGCAGCAATGGCCGCGTGTACAGCGTGCCGGTGGCCAGCCTGCCGGGCGCGCGCGGCGACGGCCAGCCCATTACCACGCTGATTGACCTGGAAGCGGGCACACAGCCGGTGCACTACTTTGCGGGCGCGGCAGGCACCACGCTGTTGTTGAGCGGTTCGGGCGGCTACGGCTTCCTGGCTACGGTGGACGACATGGTGAGCCGCCAGAAGGCGGGCAAGGCCTTTGTGACGTTGAACGAAGGCGAAACCCTGTGTGCCCCGGCCCTGGCCAGTGGAGCCATGGTGGTGCGCCTGGCGGGGCAGGAAGGCGGCGTGATTGCCCCGCCCACGGCCCCCGAGGGTGGCGAGGCCGCGAGTGCTCTGGCGCCAGCCACGCACGTGTGCTGCGTGTCGGCAGGCGGGCGCATTCTGACGTTCGAGATGGCCGAACTGAAGCTGCAGCCCAAGGGTGGGCGTGGCCTGATGCTGTTGAGCCTGGACGGCAAGGACACGCTGGCCGGTGCGGCGGCCTACACACGCAGTGTGCGCATTGAAGGCATTGGCCGCGGCGGCAAGCTGCGCGACGAGACGCTGGAAATCCGCAGCCTGAACAACGCCCGTGCCGCGCGCGGGCGCAAGGGCAAGGACGCGACGTTTGGTTTCAAACCTGCGCGCGTGGTGCGGCTGGTGTAAACATTCAGGAGCAATACATGGTGGGTGCAAGGCGGGGGTGGGGGAGGCTTGTTGGCGTGTGCATTGCGCTGGGTGCGGCTTGCGTTGGCGCGGCGGCGCAGAACCTGCCCATGATCGATACCCACAGCCATTTCCAGGCTGGCAAGGACCGGAACTTTCCCGCGGCGTTGACCCGTGCCCTGCAGGAGATGGATCAGGTGGGCATTGCCCGCATCCTGCTGATGCCGCCGCCGCTGCCCAAGGACCAGGGCCCCATGTACTACGACATTGAGGACCTGCAGTTTGCAGCGCGCGAGGCGCAGGGCCGGGTGGCGTTGCTGGGCGGAAGTTCGCTGAATGTGATGATTCACAGCGTGGCGCCGCAGGACGTGACGGAGGCCGTGAAGGCTCGGTTCGCGGCCCGGGCGAAGGCCATTCTGGACCAGGGGGCGGTGGGCCTGGGCGAGATTGCCATCCACCACGTTTCCATACCCGCCATGGGGCCGCAGCACGCCTACGAACTCATCGCTGCGGACCACCCTCTGTTGCTGTTGTTGGCAGACCTGGCAGCGGAGCGGGATGTGCCCATAGACCTGCACATGGACCTGGTGCCGGAGGACATGCCCTTGCCCGCAGTGTTGCGGCCCAACCCGCTGAACCCGGACACTTTGCCCGCAAACGCAGAGGCGTTCAAGCGCCTGTTGCGGCACAACCCGAACACCCGTTTCGTTTGGTCGCATGTGGGGTTTGAGCCCTTGCTGACGCGAAGCCCGGAGGTGGTGCGTGCCTGGCTGCAGGAGTTTCCCAGGCTGTACATGAGTTTTCGGCTCAACCGTGGGGCACCCAGCCCGGCCGCAGCGCTTTCACCCGACGGAAGGCTCAAGCCCAATTGGGTTAACCTGATCAGCTCTTTCCCCGACCGCTTTTTGCTGGGAAGCGATTCGTTTTACGACGCCACGGGTGTGGCTCGTGGGGGCGGAGAGCAGGGGTCGAACCAGGGCCTGCGGGGGCTGCGCGCCCTGGTGAACGCGCTGCCACCCGCTGTGGCGGAGGCAGTGGCGTCGGGCAACGCGGTGCGGCTATACAAGCTGGCACCGCTTGCCAGCGGCAAGTGACGTCTTGCCGCCTGCGGCTTACCAGTTCGCCTCGCGCTCTGGCGTGGCGCGAATGCGGTGGATGGTGAGGTCGGCACCGTCGAATTCTTCTTCCTGCGTGAGGCGCAGGCCCAGCGCGGCCTTGAGCACGCCGTAAACCACGAAGCCGCCCGCCAGTGCCCACAGCACGCCCATGGCCGTGCCGATGAGTTGCGCGCTGAAGCTGACCCCGCCCAAGCCGCCAAAGGCCTGTTGACCAAAGATTCCCGCCGCCACGCCGCCCCAGGCGCCGCACAGGCCGTGCAGGGGCCAGACGCCGAGCACGTCGTCGATCTTCCAGCGGTTTTGCGTGAGGGTGAACAGCGAGACGAACAGGGCGCCAGCCACGCCGCCCACGACCAGCGCACCCAGCGGGTGCATGAGGTCGGACCCGGCGCACACGGCCACCAGGCCCGCCAGGGGGCCGTTGTGCACAAAGCCGGGGTCGTTCTTGCCCATGACCAGCGCCATCAGGGTGCCGCCCACCATGGCCATCAAGGAGTTGACCGCCACCAGGCCCGAGATTTTGTCCAGGGTCTGCGCGCTCATCACGTTAAAGCCGAACCAGCCGACCGTGAGAATCCATGCACCCAGGGCCAGGAAGGGGATGTTGGAGGGCGGGTGGGCGCTGATGGCGCCGTCTTTGCGGTAGCGGTTGGAGCGGGGGCCCAACAGCATGACGGCCCCCAAGGCCAGCCAGCCGCCCACGGCATGCACCACCACCGAGCCAGCGAAGTCGTGAAAGGCGGCGCCTGTGAGCGATTCCAACCAGGCTTGCACGCCGAAGTGGCTGTTCCACACGATGCCTTCAAAGAAGGGGTAGATGAAGCCGACAATGACGGCGGTGGCCAGCAGTTGCGGCCAGAACTTTGAGCGTTCGGCAATGCCGCCCGAGATGATGGCCGGGATGGCGGCGGCGAATGTGAGCAGGAAGAAGAACTTGACCAGCTCGTAGCCGTTGCGCTGCGCCAGGAATTCAGCGCCCACGAAGAAGTGGGTGCCATAGGCCACGCCGTAGCCCACGGCAAAGTACACGACGGTGGAGACTGAGAAGTCCACCAGGATTTTGACTAGGGCGTTGACTTGGTTTTTCTGGCGGACGGTGCCGAGTTCCAGAAACGCGAAGCCGGCGTGCATGGCCAGAACCATGATGCCGCCCAGAAGGATAAAGAGGGTGTCTGCGCCCTGTTTTAGTGCTTCCATGCTTGTCTTTGGTGAATTGGGTACGTTTTTGATGCGTTGAAAGGGCTGGATAGCCCTTGCACCAAAGACAAGCAGGAATCGCGCCAATACGATGCGTGATGCACCAATATTGGCATTTTGTGCGGGAAATCAGGCCAGTTCGGCCATGAGTTCGATCTCCACGCAGGCGCCCAGGGGCAGCTGGGCCACGCCGAACGCACTGCGGGCATGTGCACCAACCTGGGAGCCGAAGACCTGGCCCAGCAGTTCGGAGCAGCCGTTGGTGACCAGGTGTTGTTCGGTGTAGGTGTTGGTGGAGTTGACCAGGCTGAGCACCTTGACGATGCGCTTGACGCCGTTGAGGTCGGTGCCAGCGGCAACGCAGGCAGCGTGCAGGGTGCCCATCAGGTCCACGGCCACGGCGCGTGCGGCGGCTTTGCCTTCTTCGGTGGTCATGGTCAGGCCGAGTTGGCCGACCCAGGGCTTGCCGTCTTGCTTGGCGATGTGGCCGCTGAGCAGCACCAGCTTGCCGGTTTGCGCGAAGGGCACGTAGGCGGCGGCGGGCACGGCCACGGGCGGCAGTTCGATGTTGAGGGACTTGAGGGTGTCGTAGACGGACATGGGTTTCTCCGGAAGACTGTGAATCAGCGTGCCATTCTAGATAGCGGGTGACAGAAGCTGGGAGGAAAGACGCTGGTGCCTGGGGCGGCATCAGCCGAATTCATTCCGCAGTGATGGCGCTGAATTCGTCGGCGGGGGCGACGGTGACGGCTACCGACAGCTTGTGGCTGCCGCCTCCCTGGATGACACCGCGCAGGGGTGAGATGTCGCCGAAGTCGCGGCCGACGGTGAGGGTGACGTAGTCGTCGCCGGGGCGGTTGCGCCCGCAGCGGTCGTTGGTGGGGTCGAAGTCGTACCAGTGGCTGCCTACGGGCACGGAGACCCAGGCATGCGAGGCGTCGGCGCCGATGAGCCGGGGCTGGCCCGGCGGCGGCTGGGTGAGCAGGTAGCCGCTGACGTAGCGTGCAGGCAGCCCCAGGCTGCGCAGGCAGCCGATCATGATGTGGGCGAAGTCCTGGCACACGCCCTTGCCCTGGGCCAGGGCTTGGAGCGCGGGGGTGTGGACTTCGGTGCTTGCGGTCTCGTACTGCAGTTCGCGGTGGATCTTGGCCATCAGGTCGTGGCAAGCGTCCAGGAAGGGGCGCCGGGCAGCGAACAGGGGGCGGGCGAAGTCGGCGAAGGCGTCGTCGCGTTGCGCATAGGGCGAAGGGAAGACGAATTCGCTGGCCGCGTCGAAAGGTGCCTGCACGCGGTATTGCATGTGTTCGCGCACGGCCTCCCACGGGGGGCTGTCGTCCAGCTCGGCGGGGGGCTGGGTTTCGACCAGGCTGTCGGCCGTGACGCTGAGCATCTCGTGCGGGCTTTGCAGGGCGAAGAAGGTGCGCCAGTTGCCGAAGGCGTCGCGGCTGTCCTCGCGGTGCGCGGGCTCTGGCGTGATGGTGAGGCTGTGAGCCAGCACTGCTTGATCGGGCAGTTCCAGCGGGCGCAGGTGGGCCAGATGCTGGGCCAGGACAACGGGGGCCTGGTAGTCGTACTGGGTGTGGTGCAGAACGCGAAGCTGCATGCTCAGGTCGCCATCAGGCTGCGTGCCACGCGGTCGGCGTGGCTGAAGTAGCGGTGGCCAATGCGGTCTGAGAGCGCGTAGGCCGAGTTTTCGCAGGCTTGCACCAGTTCAAGCAGGGCCAGGTAGCTGTTTTGCTTGCCAGCGCTGCCGCCCATGGCGCCGCTGAGGGCGATGAGGTCCCAGGCGAGCGGGTCGGGCATGCCGGTGAGCAGTTCGCTGGCGGGGCTGCCGTCGGCATGCGGGAGCTTGGCCACGCGGGCGCGCAAGGTGGACAGCACCCAGGCGAGCGAGCGGGGGTTGTCGCGGTGGGTGACGAGCATGTCGAGCAGCGCCACCAGGTCGCGCCGCTGCTGGTAGTGCGCGTGGAAGGTGATGGTGGTGTCGAACAAGGCAATGACGGCTTCGAAGCCGCTGTCCTCGAACACGCAGCCGGTTTCCAAGCCCATTTCCAGCGCATTGGCCAGTGTGGCCAGACGTTCGATGTGGCGGCCGATGCTGAGCATGCGCCAGCCATCGTCGCGCATCATGCGGTCGGTCTGTGCGCCGGTGATGGCGGACAGCAGTTCGCTGGCTTCTTCCAGGGCTTCCAGCACTTCTTGCGAGACGATGTCGCCTTCGCTGCTGAGGCCCTGGCACTGGGCGGTGAATTCGGTGTCCAGGCGGTCGATGAGGTTGCGCTGTTCCTGCGACAGCCGTTCGCGCACGTTGCTGGCGGCCTGGCGCAATGAGCGCAGGTTGAAGCCCACGCTGCTGGCGCCCGAGTCGGCGGCCAGCATGGCGATGAGCGAGCGCTCGAACACCCGGGGTGAGAGTTGGGCGTCGGGCACGTCGGGCAACACCAGGCCGTTGTACTTGGCGCAGGCAGACAGCCATGCGAGCAGTTCGGGCGAGCCTTGCTCTTCGCCTTGCAGGCAGCGCAGGGCAATGCGTGCCAGGCGAACTGTGTTGTCGGCCCGCTCGGTGTAGCGGCCCAGCCAGAAGAGGTTTTCTGCCGCGCGGCTGGTGATGTGGCGTTGCTGCAGCGCCATGCTGAGCGTGCTGGGCGCGCTTTGCAGCAGGCTGGTGCGGTCCACCTCGCCGTGGGTGAGCACCCAGCAGTCGGCGCTGCTGCCGCCACGCTGCATGGAGGCGATCTGCTGCCCGCTGGGGGCCAGGCGCACCATGCCGCCGGGCAGCACGCGCCACGATTGCGCACCATCTGCCAAGGCGAAGACGCGCAGCATGGCGGGGCGGGGGGCGATGTCGCCACCGCGCCAGGTGGGGTTTTGCGACAGGGGCAGGTAGGACTGCAGGGTGTAGTCGTCGGGTTGGCGCACGATGCGCCCTGTGAGCTGATCAATGCCCGAAGACGACAGAAGAGGGCCGATGACGGCTTCGCTGCCCAGGCGGGGGTACGTGCTTTTGATGACGCCTTGCTTGAGCATGGGCAGGGCGGACTGCAGGCTGGCGGCTTCGCCGCACCACCAGGTTGACAGAGAGGGCAGAGCCAGCGGCTCGCCGAGCAGGTGTTCGCTGATGGCGGGCAGGAAGCCCAGCATGGCGCTGGATTCGAGCGGGGCCGAGCCCGGTGCGTTGGCCAGCAGCAGGTTGCCCGCGCGCACCGCCTGCATCAGGCCGGGCACGCCCAGGGCCGAATCGGCGCGCAGTTCCAGCGGGTCCAGCCACTCGTCGTCCATGCGCTTGATGAGCACGTCAACGGGTTCCAGGCCGTGCAGCGTCTTGAGGTAGAGGCGGCGGTCGCGCACGGTGAGGTCGCTGCCTTCGACCAGGTTGAGGCCGAGGTAGCGCGCCAGGTAGGCATGCTCGAAATAGGTTTCGTTGTAGGGGCCGGGGGTCAGCAGGGCAACCCTTGCATCACGCCCCTTGGGCGACAGGTTGGCCAGCCCCTGCATGAGGGCCTTGTAGCTGGCGGCCAGCCGCTGCACACGCATGTCGGCAAAGGCCTTGGGGAACTGCCGAGCGATGGCGATGCGGTTTTCCAGCAGGTAGCCCAGGCCGGAAGGGGCCTGTGTGCGGTGCGACACGACCCACCAGCGCCCGTCGGGGCCGCGGGCCAGGTCGAAGGCGGCAATGTGCAGCCAGGTGCCTCCGGGCGGCTCTATGCCCTGCATGGCGCGAAGGTAACCGGGGTGACCCAGGGTGAGGGCGGACGGCAGCAGCGCCTGCTTGAGCAGTTTGCGCGGGCCGTACATGTCGGCCATGATGCCGTTGAGCAGGCGCGTGCGTTGCAGCACACCGGCTTCGATGTGGGCCCAGTCTTCGGGGCTCACGATCATGGGGAAGAGGTCCAGCGCCCAGGGGCGTTGCTGGCTGTGTTCGTCGGCGTAGACGTTGTAGGTGACGCCGTTGTCGCGCAACTGCTGGGCCAGGCTTTGCTGGCGGCGGTTGAGGTCGCCAAAACCGTCGAAACCCAGGTGGTCGAAGAAGGTGGCCCAGTGGGGTGCCAAGCCTTCTGTGCCTGAAGGTGGGGCGCGCAGTTCGTCCAGATGCCCCGGGGTGGCGGGCGCGGCGAGCGATGCCGCCAGCGCTGCGGCGCTGGTGGCGTGCATGTCGTCGTCGAACAGGGGCACGGCGGGGTCGTTCACGGGTGGCAGTATGCCTCAAGCGCCCCGGCGGCGCCCTGCCGCCGGGCTGCCGCTGTTCACCGCCGCAGGTCGAGCGTGAAGGGGAACTCCCTGCTGGGCGCCACGGGTTCGGCCGTGAGCTTGCCCGGGGTGTGCCCCATCTGGAAGAAGCGCGAGAGGCGGCGGCTTTCGGCTTCGTAGGCGTTGACGGGGAAGGTGTCGTAGTTGCGCCCGCCTGGGTGCGACACGTGGTACTGGCAGCCGCCCAGGGAACGGTTCATCCAGGTGTCCACAATGTCGAAGGTGAGCGGGGCGTGCACGCCGATGGTGGGGTGCAGCGCAGAAGGCGGGTTCCATGCCTTGTAGCGCACGCCAGCCACGTGTTCGCCCGCCGTGCCCGTGCTTTGCAGCGGCAATGCGCGGCCGTTGACGGTGATTACATAGCGGCTGTCGTTGTAGCCGCTGACGCGCACTTCCAGCCGTTCCAGCGACGAATCGACGTAGCGCACGGTGCCGCCGATGGCACCTTCTTCACCCATGACGTGCCAGGGCTCCAGGGCATTGCGCAAGGTGAGTTCGATGCCGCGTGCGGCGACCTGGCCTACCAGAGGGAAGCGGAATTCGAAATGTGGCTCGAACCAGGCCATCTGGAAGGGGTAGCCGTGGTTGGCCAGGTCGGCCAGCACGTCTTCAAAGTCCATGCGCACGAAGGTGGGCAGCAGGAAGCGGTCGTGCAGCTCGGTGCCCCAGCGGGTGAGCTTGCCGTGCCAAGGCTGGTTCCAGAACCGGGCCACCAGGGCGCGCAGCAGCAGTTGCTGGGCAATGCTCATGCGGGCGTGGGGCGGCATCTCGAAAGCGCGCAGCTCCAGCAGACCCAGGCGGCCGGTGCTGCTGTCGGGCGAGTAGAGCTTGTCGATGCAGAACTCGCTGCGGTGGGTGTTGCCCGTCACATCAATGAGGATGTTGCGCAGAGTTCGATCCACCAGCCATGGGGGCAT
>CAMLOF010000115.1 GCA_946481585.1 uncultured Macromonas sp.
TTTTCAACCAGATCGGTTTGAAAGGATATAGGTGGTGCAGGCGGCTCAAAATAATCATTCAACTCCGCACCGCCATGGGCAGCCAACTCCGGCTCCGCAGGATGCACTGGTTCTGAATCTGGATGTGCAGGCACATCTTCAACTTCCGCCTGATCGAACACGGCAACCGCCTCCAGCGATTGCGAGTCGGTGGATTCGCCGCGCTCTGTATCAGCAGCTTCTCCTGCTTGACCCAAATCCGTTGGCGCTTCCATTTCCGGTGGCTGCTCTGCGGCGCCATCTGTCGGCGCCACAGGCTCCACGCCCGGCCACCAAGGTTGGAGGTCAAGCGTGGCGTCGAAGACCTGGGTGCAATGCCCGCAACGAACCCACCCTTCGGAAATCTTGAGCTGGTCCGACACCACCTTGAAGGCGGTACCGCAGGCCGGGCAGCGCGTGATGAAGCTCATGCAGGCATTATGCAGCCCGGCCAGGGAGTCAGGCTGCAGCCTGGGCCGTCATCAGTATCCAGCCATCCTCGCTGTCGGCCACGCTCAGCGAAAGCCAAGGGGCATAGGCCTGCTGCAACTCTTCGGCTTGGCGCTCAAGAATGCCCGCCAACACCAGATGTCCACCTGCAGCCACATGAGCACACAGCAACGGCGCCAACACCTTCAATGGCGTTGCCAGAATGTTGGCAAGCACCACATTGAACTGGCCCTTGGCCGCATCGGGCAACCCCGCTTGCAGAACGGCGTGGTTGTTGGCAGCGTTGATCTGAGTTGACTCCACCGCAGCCGGGTCAATGTCAACCGCGACAATTTCGGAAGCGCCGAACTTGGCCGCACCGATGGCCAGAATGCCCGAGCCACAACCGTAGTCCAGCACCCGAAGGCCGTCGAGACGGCGCTGCGCAATCCAGCGCAGGCACATGCGCGTGGTGGGGTGCGTGCCGGTGCCAAAGGCCAGGCCAGGGTCCAGCCGGATCACCTCACGCGCCGCCTCAGGGGGCTCATGCCAGCTGGGAACGATCCAGAACGTGGGCGTGATGTCTACCGGCGAGAACTGGGACTGCGTGAGGCGCACCCAGTCCTGATCGGCCAGGGGGCGAACCCCCACAACCTCACAACCGTCAAAGAACTCTTGAGGCTGCAGGATGTCAGCTGCCTCGCGAGCCAGAGACTCCTGGCCAAACAGCGCTACCACGCGCGAGCGCTGCCAGCCCGCCTTGGGCGCGGGCATGCCAGGCTCGCCGAACAGCGCCTGCTCGGCCGGAGTCTGCGCATCCGCATCCTCCACCGAAACACTCAGCGCGTCCAAAGCCTCCAGCGCGTCGCTGATGTCCTCGATGCGGTCTTCCGGTGCCAGCAGCACCAACTCGTACATTCGGGCCTGCCCCGTGGTTTCAGCGCTCACGTTGAGCCAACCACGATTCAAGGTAATGGATGTTGGTGCCGCCGGTCTCGAAATTGGCGTCCACCATCAGCTCGCGGTGCAGCGGCACGTTGGTCTTGATGCCTTCGATCACCACTTCCGACAGCGCAGTGCGCATGCGTGCCAACGCCTGCTCGCGCGAGTCGCCGTGCACGATGATCTTGCCGATCATGGAGTCGTAGTTAGGCGGCACCATGTAGTTGGCGTAGGCATGCGAATCAACTCGCACGCCGGGGCCGCCGGGCGCGTGCCAGGACGTGATGCGACCAGGCGACGGCGTGAACTTGTAGGGGTCTTCGGCGTTGACGCGGCACTCGATGGCATGACCACGCAGTTGGATCTGACGCTGCGTGAAAGGCAGCTTCGCGCCCGCAGCCACGGCAATCTGCGTGGCCACGATGTCGATACCGGTGATCATCTCCGTCACCGGATGCTCCACCTGCACGCGGGTGTTCATCTCGATGAAATAGAACTCGCCGTTCTCGTACAGGAACTCGAACGTACCCGCACCCCGGTAGCCGATCTTCTTGCAGGCCGCGGCACAACGCTCCCCGATCTTCTCGATCAGGCGACGGGGAATGCCTGGCGCAGGCGCTTCTTCGATAACCTTCTGGTGACGGCGCTGCATGGAGCAGTCACGCTCGTGCAGGTACACAGCGTTGCGGTGCGTGTCGGCCAGCACCTGGATTTCAATGTGGCGCGGGTTCTGGAGGAACTTCTCCATGTAAACCTCGGGGTTGCCGAAGGCTGCGCCCGCTTCCGCCTTAGTGGTTTGCACCGCGTGCAGCAGCGCTGCCTCGGTGTGCACCACACGCATGCCGCGCCCACCACCACCGCCAGCCGCCTTGATGATGACCGGGTAGCCAATCGCCTTGGCAATACGCTTGATGGCCACAGGGTCGTCAGGCAAAGCGCCTTCGGAACCGGGCACGCAAGGCACGCCAGCGCGGATCATGGCCTGTTTGGCAGACACCTTGTCGCCCATCAGGCGAATGGACTCTGGCGTGGGGCCGATGAAGACGAACCCACTCTTCTCCACCCTCTCGGCGAAGTCGGCGTTCTCGCTCAGGAAGCCGTAGCCCGGGTGAATGGCCTCGGCGTCGGTCACCTCGGCAGCCGAGATAATGGCCGGCATATTGAGGTAACTTTGAGCCGACGGCGCCGGCCCGATGCAGACAGCCTCATCAGCGAGCTTGACGTACTTGGCGTCGCGGTCGGCCTCGGAATAGACCATGACCGCCTTGATACCCAGTTCGCGGCACGCACGCTGCACGCGCAGAGCGATCTCGCCACGGTTGGCGATCAGGATTTTCTTGAACATGAGCTGGAGGCCTTTTATTCAACGACGAAAAGCGGCTGCCCGTATTCGACGGCCTGCCCGTTTTCGACCAGAATCTGGGTGACAACACCAGATTTGTCGGCTTCGATTTCGTTGAGGATCTTCATGGCCTCCACAATACAGACAGCTTCGCCTTCCTTGATGGTCTGGCCCAACTCGACAAAGGGCTTGGCGCCAGGGCTGGAGGCACGGTAGAAAGTACCAACCATGGGAGACTTGATGACATGGCCCTTGGGAGCTGCCGGTTCGGCGGCAACAGCTGCGGCAGCGGGCGCGGCGGCAGGCACCGGTGCGACGACTGCGGCCACGGGAGCAGGCATGGCCACCGCCGCCTGGGTAACGGGCGCGCTCTTGACGATGCGAACCTTGCCTTCGGCTTCGGTGATTTCGAGTTCTGACACGTTCGACTCCGAGACCAGGTCGATCAGAGTCTTGAGTTTGCGCAAATCCATGTTTTCTCCGGGATGTGCATCTAAAATGCACCAAAAATTCCACAACCCAGTGGAAGTGGGACGGAATATACACGAAGAGACAAAGTCCCGCCGACCCATTTTTGTGGTAGGGAAAACGTTCCATCAGCCCATCTGGAAGGCTTGATCACGCATGGTCGACGACGAAAACACGGTTTCCACGATGGCGCTGCCAGGCTTGGCGCGCGCACTCGTGAACGCCGGCACCCTGCCCCAGAAAACCGCCGAAGAACTCTACGCCAAGGCCCAGAGCAAGAAAAGCAGCTTCATTGCCGAGCTCACCGGCAGCGGCTCGGTGTCCCCGGCAGATCTGGCGCACATCATGTCGCAAGCGTTTGCAGCCCCGTTGGTGGACCTGCAGGCCGTAGACGTACAGCGCCTGCCGAAGGACCTGCTGGACACCAAGATCTGCGCCCAGTTCCGCATCATCGTGCTGAGCAAGCGCGGCAACCGCCTAACGGTAGCCACCGCAGACCCTTCCGACCACCAGGCCGCAGAGAAGATCAAGTTCGCCACCCAGCTGGGCGTGGACTGGGTGATCGCTGAATACGACAAGCTGTCCAAGCTCGTTGAAACACTCACCGCTACAGCCGGGGAAGCCATTGAGCACATCGTAGGCGGCGAGTTCGAGTTTGACGAAGGCAGCATTGAAATGGCCTCTGCAGAGCCTACCGACAAGGTGGCCCAAGAGGTGGAAGACGCGCCAATCGTCAAGTTTTTGCAGAAGATGCTGCTGGATGCATACACAATGCGAGCATCAGACCTGCACTTCGAGCCTTACGAACACTATTACCGTGTGCGTTTCCGCATTGACGGACAGTTGCGCGAAATAGCCACCCCCCCTGTCGCCATCCGGGAAAAGCTGGCATCTCGCATCAAGGTCATCTCAAAACTCGACATTTCTGAAAAACGCGTCCCGCAAGACGGCCGCATGAAACTGAAAGTCGGGCCGGACAAGGTCATCGACTTTCGCATCAGCACCCTGCCCACGCTCTTCGGCGAGAAGATCGTGATCCGCATTCTGGACCCCAGCAGTGCGAAGATGGGCATTGATGCCCTGGGTTACGAACCCGATGAGAGGGAGAAGCTGCTGGAAGCGATCCATCGGCCCTACGGCATGGTGCTGGTGACCGGCCCCACGGGCTCCGGCAAAACGGTTTCGCTCTACACCTGCCTGAACATCCTGAACGAACCTGGCGTCAACATCTCCACGGCGGAAGACCCCTCCGAGATCAACTTGCCGGGCGTGAACCAGGTCAACGTCAACGAAAAAGCAGGGCTGACTTTCGCGTCTGCGCTCAAGGCGTTTTTGCGGCAAGACCCGGACGTGATCATGGTGGGTGAAATCCGAGACCTGGAGACCGCCGACATCGCCATCAAGGCCGCCCAGACAGGCCACATGGTGCTGTCCACCCTGCACACCAATGATGCGCCCTCCACCCTGACGCGGATGCTGAACATGGGCATTGCGCCGTTCAACATTGCGTCCAGCGTCAATCTGATCACGGCCCAGCGGCTGGCACGCAGGCTTTGCAAGCAATGCAAGGAGCCCCATGACCTGCCCGAGCAAACACTACTGGAAGCAGGTTTCAAGGCCGCTGAACTTGACGGCAGCTGGAAGCCTTACCGACCGGTGGGCTGCAGCGCTTGCAACAACGGCTACAAGGGCCGGGTCGGCATCTATCAGGTGATGCCGATCACCGAAGCCATGCAGGAAATCATTCTTCGCGGCGGCAGCGCCATGGAAATTGCTACCCAAGCCCGCAAAGAGGGGGTTCGCACTTTGCGCGAATCGGGCCTGCAAAAGGTTAAACTGGGAATCACGTCGCTGGAAGAGGTGCTGGGCTGCACCAACGATTGAGAAGCCACGGCCCGGCCTGACGAGCATCCGCACAACACCTCGGGGGAAACATGGCCACAACAGCCAAGGGCGTCAAGGAATACGTGTTCGAGTGGGAGGGGAAGGACCGCAACGGCAAGACCGTGCGCGGCGAGTTGCGTGCGGTGGGCGAAAACCAGGCACAGGCAAGCCTGCGCCGCCAGGGCGTCGTGGTCCAGAAGATCAAGAAGCGCAAGATGGCTTCAGCCAAGCGCATCAAGCCCAAGGACATTGCGCTATTCACCCGGCAGCTGGCTACCATGATGAAGGCTGGCGTCCCCTTGTTGCAGTCTTTCGACATTGTCGGCCGTGGCAACCCCAACCCCAGCGTCACCAAGCTACTCAACGATATCCGCACGGACGTCGAGACCGGCACGTCGCTGAGCGCCGCTTTCCGCAAGCACCCCATGTACTTCAACAGCCTCTACTGCAACCTGGTGGAGGCCGGTGAGGCTGCGGGTATTCTGGAAGACCTGCTGGACCGCCTGGCCACCTACATGGAAAAGACGGAGTCCATCAAGAGCAAGGTGCGGTCTGCCCTGATGTACCCAACCGCCGTGGTCGTGGTCGCTTTCATCGTGGTGGCGGTGATCATGATCTTCGTGATCCCGGCATTCAAAGAGGTGTTCACGTCCTTTGGCGCCGACTTGCCCGCCCCTACGCTTTTCGTGATTGCAATGAGTGAGTTCTTCGTTGCTTACTGGTGGCTCATATTCGGTGGCATTGGCGGGGGGCTCTACTTCTTCATGCAGGCCTGGAAGCGCAACGAAAAGGTCCAGCGATTCATGGACAAGCTTCTGCTGAAGGTGCCGGTGTTTGGCATTCTGGTGGAGAAATCGGTTGTTGCGCGCTGGACGCGCACGCTTTCCACGATGTTTGCGGCGGGTGTTCCGCTGGTGGAGGCTCTGGATTCCGTTGGCGGCGCATCGGGCAACACGCTCTACGCCGATGCCACCTCCAAGATCCAGCAAGAGGTTTCCACCGGCACCAGTCTGACAATGGCCATGACAAACGCGCAAATCTTCCCATCAATGGTGCTGCAGATGTGCGCCATCGGCGAAGAGTCAGGCTCCATCGATCACATGCTGGGCAAGGCGGCGGATTTTTACGAAGCCGAGGTGGACGACATGGTGGCGGGCCTCTCAAGCCTGATGGAGCCGATCATCATCGTCTTCCTGGGCACCATCATCGGCGGCATCGTGGTCTCGATGTACCTCCCGATCTTCAAACTCGGCCAGGTGGTGGGCTGAAGCCCCTTAGCGAAGCATGCTGAATGAATTTCTGAGCGGCCCCGTGGGGCCGGTGCTGGCGGGTTTGCTTGGCCTGCTCGTGGGCAGCTTCCTGAATGTGGTGATTCACCGTCTGCCCAAGATGATGGAGCAGCGTTGGGCACAGGAATGTGCCGAAATGGCAGGCACCCCTACCCCCGAGCAGAAACCACTCAATTTGATGACGCCGCCGTCTCGCTGCCCGAGTTGCGGTGCGGGCGTACGGTGGCACCAGAACATTCCGGTGGTGAGCTACCTGTGGTTGCGCGGACGCTGCGCCAGTTGCCAGGCCCCGATCGGCAAACGTTACCCACTGGTGGAACTCCTGACGGGTGCTCTCTTTGCCTGGGTGTTCAGCCAGCACGGCGCCAGCGTTTCGGCGCTGGCCTGGTTTGGTTTTGTTGCCGCCATCGTGGCTCTCGCCTTCATAGACTGGGACACCACGCTTCTGCCAGACGACATCACATTGCCGCTGGTGTGGGCTGGGCTGATCGGCGCGGCCCTGGGCTGGACACAGGTATCGTTGCCCTCGGCACTGTGGGGGGCAGTTGGGGGCTATGTGTCGCTCTGGAGCATCTACTGGGGCTTCAAGCTGCTCACAGGCAAGGAGGGCATGGGCTACGGTGACTTCAAGCTCTTCGCCGCTCTGGGCGCATGGTTTGGCTGGCAAGCGCTCATTCCCATGATTTTGATTGCATCGGTGATCGGCTCGGTGATCGGCATTGCCATGAAGTTCTCCAGCGGTTTGCGTGAAGGCGGCTACATTCCCTTCGGGCCGTTCCTGGCCTTCGCCGGGCTTGTGGCGCTGGTGGTAGGCCCCGGTCAGGTGCTGGCGTGGCTGGGGCTTTGAGCACACCAACCGGGCCGCACGTGCGCCTGGGTCTGACGGGCGGCATTGGCAGTGGCAAAAGCACCGTCGCGGCCATGCTTCAAACTCTCGGCGCCAAGCTGGTAGACGCAGACGCCATTTCACGCAACAGCACGGCGGCCAACGGCTCTGCCATCCCGTTTGTGCGGCAGGTCTTTGGCAACGACTACGTTACGGCTGATGGTGCGCTGGACCGGGACCGCATGCGCGCCCTCGTCTTTGCACAGCCAGAAGCACGCTCCAAGCTGGAGGCCATCGTTCACCCACTGGTACGAGCCGAAATCGACAGGCAATGTGCAGCCATGGATGGCGGCTGCGCGGTGCTCGACCTCCCACTGCTCGTTGAGTCGGACGCCTGGCGCCAGCGTGTAGACACCATCTGGGTGGTGGACTGCTTGCCCGAAACCCAGATACGCCGGGTGATGCAGCGCAACGGCTGGCCGCGTGAACAGGTGCAGGCCGTGCTGGCAGCACAAGCTACGCGGGAGCAGCGCCTCGCCATCGCCGACACGGTCATCGACAACGACTGCGCAACGCTGGAACAACTGGAAACACGTGTGCGCGAAGCGTTTGAGGATTTGCGGCATAGATTCGGGCTATGATGATCAAGTGATCCTGTACGAGTACCCCTTCAACGAGCGCATCCGCACGTATCTGCGACTGGAACATCTGTTTCGCCGTCTGGCCGAACTGGTGCCGCGCACGCATCCGCTCGATCACCACTTTGCCTTGCAAACGCTCTTCGAGATCATGGACGTGGGGTCACGTTCTGACCTCAAGTCCGAGATCCTCAAAGACCTGGACAAGCACAAGCAGGTTTACAACAGCTACCGCGGCAACCCTGCCATTTCCGAGGCTGCGCTGGACCAGTTCATCGGCCAGTTGGACGCCTGCTTCAACGCGCTGCACGACGACGCTGGCAAGTCCGGGCATGCCCTGGCTGACAACGAATGGTTGATGGCCATTCGCAGCCGTATATCCATTCCCGGCGGCACCTGCGAATTTGACTTGCCCGCCTACCACGATTGGCAGCACCGCGCCCCCGAGCAACGTCAACAGGACCTGGCCCAATGGGCGCGGGAACTGGCCAGCCTTGCGGAGCCCGTGCATTTGCTGATGCGCCTGCTGCGCGAAAACGGCGCTCCGCAAAAAGTGATGGCCTGCAACGGCCAGATGCAGCAAAACCTGCCCCAGGGCCGTACCTTCCAGTTGTTGCGGCTGCGCATCGACCCGGCGCACGAACTGGTGCCAGAGATCAGCGGCAACCGGCTGCTCTTCTCGGTGCGTTTGCTGCGCCGTGGCGAAGATGGCAAGCTGACTTTGAACGTGGGCCAGGACACGGAACTGGAAGTTTCCTTGTGCGCTTGAGGTTCTGTTTGAAGATCGCCTGATGAGCACGACTGACAACACCAACAAGCCCGCCTTTGCCGCCCGCACCGTGGTGTGCCCGGCCTGTGGTGGGCCCAGCCGCTACGCGCCCGACAACGCCTACCGACCCTTTTGCTGCGAACGCTGCAAGAACATGGACTTGGGTGCCTGGGCCAATGAGGAATTCCGGGTACCCAC
>CAMLOF010000116.1 GCA_946481585.1 uncultured Macromonas sp.
CCGCTGCCGGTGTCCGCACCCTTCCATTCCAGCCTGATGAAGCCTGCCGCCGAGCGCCTGAAGGAGAAGCTGGCGGCCACCACGCTGGCCGTGCCGCAGATTCCCGTGCTCAACAACATCGACGTGGCTGTGCAGGCGGACGCCGACGCGATCCGCGACGCGCTGTACCGCCAGGCCTTCGGGCCGGTGCGCTGGGTGGAGAGCGTGCGTGCTCTCAAGGCGCGTGGCATCACCACGGTGGTGGAGTGTGGCCCCGGCAAGGTGCTGGCGGGCATGGTCAAGCGTATTGATGCGGAACTGGCCAGCGCTGCCCTGTACGATCCGGCCACGTTGGCTGAGGTCAAGGCGCTGCTGGGCTGAACGAGAGGAGTGAACAACATGTCTGAAAACGTATTTGCTGGCCAGGTCGCTCTGGTCACGGGCGCATCGCGCGGCATCGGCGCGGCCATCGCCCTGGAACTGGCCCGCAAGGGGCTCAAGGTCATCGGTACCGCCACCTCTGAGGACGGCGCCGCGAAGATCTCCCAGGCACTGGCCCATTTCGAGGCCTGCCGAGGCGCCAAGCTGGATGTCAACAACGCCGCCGAGGCCGAGGCGCTCATCGACGCCATCGTCAAGGAACACGGCGCACTGCAAGTGCTGGTCAACAACGCTGGCATCACCCGCGATATGCTGGCCATGCGCCTGAAGGACGAAGACTGGGACGCGGTGCTCGACACCAACCTCAAGGCCGTCTTCCGCATGAGTCGCGCCGTCATCCGCCCAATGATGAAGCAGCGCTACGGCCGCATCATCAGCATCACCAGCGTGGTGGGTGCGTCTGGCAACCCCGGTCAGGCCAACTATGCCGCCGCCAAGGCCGGCGTGGCTGGCATGACCCGCGCGCTGGCGCGCGAGCTGGGCAGCCGCAACATCACCGTCAACTGCGTGGCACCGGGTTTCATTGAAACCGACATGACCGCCAGCCTCCCCGAGGAGCAGCAAAAGGCCCTGCTGGGCCAGATTCCCCTGGGGCACCTGGGCAAACCGGCCGACATCGCCCACGCGGTGGCCTACCTGGCCAGCCCGCAGGCGGCCTACGTCACCGGTCAGGAACTGCACGTCAACGGCGGCATGTTCATGGCCTGATTTCCCGCTGGTGGCGCGCATGCGCTAACATCGGCCCCCGAACGCCCGCCTCGGGGTCCGGGTGGGGTCTGGACAAGCTTTTGGGCGTCCATTCCCACCCCGGCTAAAATGGCGGCCTTGCAAATCAACTACCCTCAGAGGGAAATATGAGCGATATCGAAGCACGTGTGAAGAAAATCATTGCCGAACAACTCGGCGTGGAAGAGTCCCAGGTGACCAACGAGAAGGCTTTCGTGGCCGATCTGGGCGCCGACTCGCTCGACACCGTGGAACTGGTGATGGCTCTCGAAGACGAATTCGGTATCGAGATCCCCGACGAAGACGCCGAGAAGATCACCACGGTGCAAAACGCCATCGACTACGCAGTCGCACATCAGAAGGCCTGATAGCCGATGAGCCGCCGCCGTGTCGTCGTGACCGGTCTGGGCTGCATTTCCCCCGTGGGCAACACGGTGGAGCAGGCCTGGGCCACCCTGCTGGCTGGTCAGTCCGGCATCGATCTGATCACCAAGTTCGATGCTTCCAACTTCGCGTGCAAGATTGCGGGCGAGGTCAAGGGCTTTGACCTGGGTTCCTACATTCCGCCCAAAGAGGCGCGGACCATGGACACCTTCATCCACTATGGCATTGCCGCCGCCGTCCAGGCAGTGGCCGATGCTGGCCTGCCCGTGGGCGAGGCGCTGGGTGAGGAGGAGGCCTGCAGGATCGGTTGCATCATCGGTTCGGGCATCGGCGGCCTGCCGATGATCGAGGAAACCCACGCTGAACTGACGAACCGTGGCCCGCGCCGCATTTCGCCGTTCTTCGTGCCCGCCTCGATCATCAACATGATTTCAGGGCACGTGTCCATGCGTTTCGGCTTCAAGGGGCCGAACCTTGCCGTGGTCACTGCCTGCACGACCGGCCTGCACTGCATTGGTGAGGCCGCTCGCAAGATTGAATACGGCGATGCCGATGTGGTGGTTGCTGGCGGGGCGGAAGCCACCGTTTCGCCACTGGGCATCGGCGGCTTTGCCGCCATGCGTGCACTGTCCACCCGCAACGACGATCCCAAGACGGCCTCCCGCCCTTGGGACAAAGACCGCGACGGCTTCGTGCTGGGCGAGGGTGCGGGCGTCATGGTGCTGGAAGAGTACGAGCACGCCAAGGCCCGTGGCGCCAAGATCTACGCTGAACTGAGCGGCTACGGCATGAGCGCAGACGCCGGTCACATGACAGCACCGAACATGGATGGCCCCCGTCGCGCCATGCTCAATGCTTTGCGCAACGCGGGTGTCAACACCGATCAGGTGGATTACCTGAATGCGCACGGCACGTCCACCCCGTTGGGGGACATCAACGAAACCAACGCCATCAAGGCGGCGCTGGGTGACCACGCCAAGAAAATCGTTGTGAACTCCACCAAGTCCATGACGGGCCACTTGCTGGGCGGCGCCGGTGGCATCGAGAGCGTGTTCACCGTGCTGGCACTCCATCACCAGAAGAGCCCGCCGACGATCAACATCTTCAACCAGGACCCCGAGTGCGACCTGGATTACTGTGCCAATACGGCACGTGACATGAAGATCGACGTTGCCGTGAAGAACAACTTCGGTTTTGGCGGCACCAACGGCACCTTGGTGTTCAAGCGGGTCTGACCCGGCCTTCCTGTCTGCTCCCATGTACTGCGCCCCTTCGGTGGAATATCCGGCGGGGCGCAGTGTTTTTGCGCAAGGCGTTTTCCTGCTGCTGGTGCTGGCCTGGTCATGCAGTCAAGCTTTTTGGCTGTTCTCTCTGGGCAAGGGCGCATGGCCCGGTGCATGGTGGTTCTCCACTTTGTTGGGCCTGCTTTGCGCAACCTGGGGTCTTTGGCGCTTGCGCAACCCCTTGTATGGCACTTTGCAGTGGGAAGCCGCCCCCGCACAGCGCGAGCCGGATGAGCCCGGTGGCAAGTGGTTGTGGTTCAGCTCGGCATACCGCCAAGGCACGCCGCTTGAACGTGTCGAATGGGTCTGGGACTTGCAGCACGTTGTGTTGCTGCGCCTGCACAATGCCGCAGGCTTGACCTGGTGGGTCTGGTTGGAACGCACGGGCGACCCAACCCATTGGGACGACATCCGGCGCGCACTCAAGGCGCATGACGCCTGACCCCTTCTGATCCTGTGTTGGCGCCTTCGGGTATATTTGCCCGCCAAGACGTCCCTATGACCGATTCTCCTCCTACACCATCACCCCCTTCACCTGACAGCGACGCCATGCTCGTGCAGCGCACGCTGGCCGGAGACGCTCGTGCCTACGAGATGCTGGTGGTCAAGTACCAGCGCAGGGTGGAACGCCTGGTGGGCCGCATGGTGCGGGACAGCGACCTTGTCCAGGACATTGCGCAGGAAACTTTCATCCGTGCCTACCGGGCCCTTGCACAGTTCCGGGGTGAGGCGCAGTTCTACACCTGGCTGTACCGCATCGCCGTCAACACTGCCAAGAAGCAACTCATGGAACTCAAGCGCGACCCGGTCGTGTTGATGAGTTCTTTGAAATCGAGTGACGACGATGAAACTTCCGGCCTGGAACACGAACTAAACGCACAGGTAGCCGATGCCGAGACCCCTGAAGCGGTGCTGGCCAGCAAGGAAATCGCCGAGGCCGTGAATGCGGCGATGGAAGCCTTACCCAAGGAATTGGGGCAGGCCATCACCCTGCGGGAAATCGAAGGACTCAGCTACGAAGAAATCGCGCAGGCGCTCGATTGCCCTATCGGCACCGTCCGTTCCCGGATTTTCCGGGCGCGGGAGGCCATATCCGCTCGCATCAAGCCGATGCTGGAGCGGCAGTCGGGCAAGCGCTGGTGAGCCGGGCGTGTGAACTGGAAGTCAAAGACCATGCAGACCAAGCTAAACACCCAAGCAGCCGCTGGCGCGGCGGCGCAGCCATCTGATGCTGATCAAGTCAGGCAGACGGCGTTTCTGCGTGAACAGTTGTCTGCTTTGGCTGATGGCCAGAAACCGGCCTCTGAATCCGATTGGACTGGTCTGTGCGATGCGTATTCCAATGACGCCGGATTGCGTCAGGCTTGGAGCGACTACCACTGGTTGGGTGAGGCCTTGCGTGCGGGTGACCACGCGCCAGCCCCGGCTGACCAGGCGTTCGTCGCAGGAGTCATGGCCCGTATCGTTGCCGAAGAGGCCGTGGTCCTCAAGCCTAAGCGCGTTGAAGACAAGCCCGTGACGCTGGCACAGCCTGGCTTGCCAGCAGCGAATGACGCCGTATTCCGCTGGAAGATGGTGGCTGGCATGGCGACCCTGGCTGCGGTGGCGGCTGTCGCATGGCATGTCGCGGTGCAGCCTCAGTCCGGGCCGCAACTGGCCCAGGCTTCCTCGCCAGCAACGCCTGTGATTCAGGTGGCCGCTGAAGAGCAGCCGCGTGCGCAGGCCGTTGTTACAGAGCGTGGCGTGGTTTTGAGAGACCCCCAGCTTGAAGAACTTCTGGCGGCGCACCGGCAGTACGGCGGTATGTCTGCCTTGCAGATGCCGGCAGGGTTCCTGCGCAATGCCACCTACGAAACTCCGCAGCGTTGAAGTGACGATGAGTATGTTCCCCTTCGCCAGAACCTGTGTCGGTGTGGGCGCGGTGTCTGCGGTGCTGGCATGGTCGCCGCTGGCTGCATGGGCCGGTGACCTTGCCAAGGTGGCGCCTGTGGCTTCGGCGTCTTCCGTGCAGGACATGAGCATCCACCAGTGGCTGGAGCGCCTGCACGAAGCGTCTCGGCGGCGTGCCTACATCGGCACCTTCGTCGTTTCTGCCGGGCCGGAAATCGCTGCGTCCAAGATCTGGCACGTTTGCGATGGTGCGCAGCAGATGGAGCGCATTGAAACCCTTACGGGTACCGCGCGCACCACCCTTCGCCGCAACGACGAGGTGCTGACACTGGTTCCGGAAGCCAAGATCGCCCTGAAGGAAAAGCGTGAAGCTTTGCGTCTGTTCCCGGACCTGCTAAAGGCGCCCGGGCAGCAGATCGAGAACCTGTATGCAGCTCGCATGGTTGGCTCTGAGCGCATTGCCGGTTACGACGCGGCTGTGGTGGATTTTCTGCCGAAGGATGAGCTTCGCTATGGCTATCGCGTCTGGTCGGAGAAGAAAACCGGCTTGGTGATGAAGCTGCAAACCCGTGATACCAGCGGCCAAGTGCTTGAGCAAGTCGCGTTCACCGAGCTGCAGTTCGACGCGCCTGTGAAGATGGACGTGCTTGCCAAGCAAATGGAAACCCCGAAGGGCTACCAGCTGGTAAAGCCAGTGCTGCGCAAGACCACGCCGGAGGCTGAGGGTTGGCGCATGAGCCAGCCGGTGCAGGGCTTCCAGTCCATGAGCTGCCATACCCGCTCTGACGCTGAAGCCCGCACCCCTTCAGCAGTGCAGTGGGTGTTCTCTGACGGACTCGCGTCCGTGTCGCTTTTCCTGGAAACCTTTGACCCGAAAAGGCACACCAAGGAGAAAGCCTTGTCGGCAGGAGCAACGCATTCACTGACCAGGCGCCTGGGTGACCACTGGGTCACGGCCATGGGTGAAGTGCCCCTGGATACCTTGCGCCAGTTTGTCGAAGCGCTCGAGCGTACCCGCTGACGTTTTTCTGTCCCGCCCCCGGAGATGTTTTGGAGTTTCCATGGAAACAGGTATTTCCGTTGATCGTCGTTTGAAGCGTTATGGTGTGGCTGCCGTGGCCGCGCTGTCCTTGTCGGCAGTCCTCTGGTCTGCTGGCCATTCGGACGTGGTTGCGCAAACGCAATCTCCAGCGCCATCTGCTCCCCTGGTCACGGGGCTGCCCGACTTCACCGCCTTGGTAGACCAGGTCGGCCCGTCAGTGGTCAACATCCGTACCGTGGAACGTGTGAGCCAGCGCGAGGCCCCCAGCGATGACGCTGAGGAACAGATGCGCGAGTTCTTCCGCAGGTTCGGCATCCCGGTGCCGCCCGGGGCGTCACCGCGTGGGCCGCAGCGCCCCGACCGTGGGCCAGACGCGGAGCGGCCACGCGGCGTGGGTTCAGGTTTTGTCCTCAGCAGCGACGGCTACATCATGACCAACGCCCACGTGGTCGATGGCGCCGACGAGATGGTCGTTACGCTCACCGACAAGCGTGAGTTCAAAGCCAAGGTGGTGGGGTCTGACAAACGTACCGACGTGGCTGTCGTCAAGATCGAGGCCAGTGGTCTGAAACCGGTGCGCATTGGCGACGTGAGTCGGTTGCGCGTGGGTGAGTGGGTCATGGCGATAGGCTCTCCCTTCGGCTTGGAAAACACCGTGACGGCAGGCATCGTCAGTGCCAAGCAGCGCGATACGGGCGACTACCTGCCTTTCATTCAAACCGACGTGGCCATCAATCCTGGCAACTCGGGCGGGCCGTTGATCAACCTGCGCGGCGAGGTCGTGGGCATCAACAGCCAGATCTACTCGCGCTCCGGCGGTTTCCAGGGCATTTCGTTCGCCATTCCGATTGACGAGGCGGTGCGCGTGTCCGAGCAGTTGCGCACCAGCGGCAAGGTCACGCGGGGTCGCATTGGTGTGGCCATTGACAGCGTGACAAAAGAGCTTGCGGATTCGCTGGGGCTGGCCAAGGCTGAGGGCGCCTTGGTGCGCGGCGTCGAGGATGGCTCGCCAGCAGCGAAAGCCGGCATCGAGCCAGGTGACATCATCGTCAAGTTCGACGGCAAGCCCGTGGAGAAGTCGGCGGACCTGCCGCGCATCGTGGGCAACACCGCCCCAGGCGCAAAGTCCACGGTCACCGTGTGGCGTCGTGGTGCCATCAAGGAGCTGAGGGTGACCGTGGCCGCGCTGGAAGCCGATCAGGTTGCCCAGGCCGAGCGCCCTGCTGGCAAGACGCCTCCGTCGTCCGATGCGGCCCAGTCGTTGGGGCTCGCGGTGCGTGACCTCACTGCCGCCGAGCGTCAGGAACTGAAGGTACAGGGTGGCGTGCTGGTAGCTGGCGCAGAAGGCGCTTCGGCGCGAGCTGGCATCCGCGAAGACGATGTCATTGTTGCGCTGGGCAACCAGCAGATCGCCACGGTGAAGGACTTTGAGCGCGCCGTCTCAAAGCTGGAAAAGAACCGCCCGGTGAGCGTGTTGATTCGCCGTGGTGACTGGGCTCAATATGCCCTGATCCGGCCGTCCAACCGCTGAAAACCGGTTTTTGCCTACAATCTAGGTCCAACCATCGCAGTTGCCAGATTGTTGGTTCCAGGCGCGTCAGCCGCTGACGCGCCTTTTTTTGTAGTTCGCCGGGGTTTCTGCCGGTGGCGGCGTCCGTGCAGCCGTTTTGGCACCATGCCGTACACCGTGTTTGAACGTTAGTGATGAATCACATTCGAAATTTTTCCATCATCGCCCATATCGACCATGGCAAATCCACCTTGGCCGACCGCCTCATTTCACGTTGCGGGGGCTTGAGCGACCGCGAGATGAGTGAACAGGTGCTCGACTCCATGGACCTGGAAAAGGAGCGTGGCATCACCATCAAGGCGCAGACTGCGGCGTTGCAGTACACCGCCAAGGACGGCAAGACCTACAACCTCAACCTGATCGACACCCCCGGTCACGTGGACTTTTCCTACGAGGTCTCTCGGTCGCTGTCGGCCTGTGAGGGCGCGCTGCTCGTCGTGGATGCCAGCCAGGGCGTGGAGGCACAGACGGTAGCCAACTGCTACACCGCGCTGGACCTGGGCGTGGAAGTGCTGCCCGTGCTGAACAAGATGGATCTGCCCCAGGCCGACCCCGACAACGCCAAGCAGGAAATCGAGGACGTCATCGGCATCGACGCGACGGACGCCATCCCCTGTTCCGCCAAGACGGGCATGGGCATCGAGGACATCCTGGAACTGGTGGTGGCCAAGGTGCCGCCACCGCGCGGCAACCCCGACGGCCCGCTGCGCGCCATGATCATCGACAGCTGGTTCGACAACTACGTGGGCGTGGTGATGCTGGTGCGCGTGGTCGATGGCCGCCTGAACCGGGGTGACAAGATCAAACTCATGGCCACCGAGGCCATGTACAACGCCGAGAAGCTGGGCGTGTTCACGCCCCACAACGAGCCGCGCGATGCGCTCAACGCTGGCGAGGTGGGTTACGTCATCGCGGGCATCAAGGAATTGAAGGCGGCCAAGGTGGGCGACACGATCACGGCCGTCAAGACCAGCAGCGGCGCCAACCTGGCTTTTGCCACCGATCCGTTGCCCGGCTTCAAGGAGGTGCAGCCCCAGGTGTTCGCGGGCCTGTACCCCACCGAAGCCAGTGAATACGACGCCCTGCGCGATGCGTTGGAAAAGCTGCAGCTCAACGACGCGGCACTGCGCTACGAGCCCGAGGTGTCGCAGGCGCTGGGCTTCGGCTTCCGCTGTGGCTTCCTGGGCCTGCTGCACATGGAGATCGTGCAGGAACGCCTGGAACGCGAGTTTGACCAGGACCTCATCACCACCGCGCCCAGCGTGGTGTACGAGGTGGTCAAGGGCGACGGCGAAGTGCTGATGGTGGAGAACCCCTCCAAGATGCCGGAGCAGGGCCGCATCCAGGAAATCCGCGAGCCCATCGTCACCGTGCACCTGTACATGCCGCAGGAGTACGTGGGCGCGGTGATGACGCTGGCCAACCAGAAGCGCGGCGTGCAGATGAACATGGCCTACCACGGCAAGCAGGTCATGCTGACCTACGAG
>CAMLOF010000117.1 GCA_946481585.1 uncultured Macromonas sp.
TGATGCGGCCCTCATGCTCGGTGATGGAGCAGAAGGTGCAGCCGCCGAAGCAGCCACGCATGATGTTCACGCTGAAGCGGATCATCTCCCAGGCGGGAATCTTGGTGGCGCCGTCGTGGCTGCCGTTTTCGTCAGCGTATGCGGGGTGCGGGCTGCGCGCGTAGTGCAGGCCAAACACGTAATCCATCTCGGCCGTGGTCAGCGGGATGGGAGGTGGGTTGATCCACACGTCACGCGCAGACGAGCCCGTGCCATGCGCCTGCACCAGCGCCCGGGCGTTACCTGGGTTGGTTTCCAGGTGCAGCACGCGGTTGGCGTGCGCGTACAGCACCGGGTCGGCCTTCACCTGTTCAAAACTGGGCAGGCGGATCACCGTGCGGTCGCGCGGTGCCTTGCCTTTGGATGGCAGCGCCGGGTTGGCCACAAAGTGCAGCGGCTGCATCTGCGCTGCCTGGGCTTTGTGCCCGGTGCCCTGGCCACCAATGGCTTCCAGGGCTGCATTGGCTTCATCTGCCTCAGCCTGGGCTTCGTCCTCGCGGGCACAAGTCTGGCCTTGCGCCTTGGCCTGCTCCGACACCATCAGGTACGGGTTGATGTGTGCGTCCACCCTGCCCGGCTGGTCCACCTCGGTGGAATCGATCTCGAACCAACCCTCAGGCGTTTCACGCCGCACAAAGGCGGTGCCGCGCACGTCGGTGATCTGCTCGACGGGCTCGCGCCGCGCCAGGCGGTGGGCAATTTCCACGATGGCACGCTCGGCGTTGCCGTACAGCAGGATGTCGCACTTGCTGTCCAGCACCACGGAGCGGCGCACGTTCTCGCTCCAGTAGTCGTAGTGGGCAATGCGGCGCAGCGAGCCTTCAATGCCTCCCAGCACGATGGGCACGTCCTTGTAGGCCTCGCGGCAACGCTGGCTGTACACGGTGGCCGCGCGGTCTGGGCGCTTGCCGCCAACATCGCCAGGGGTATAGGCATCGTCCGAACGTATCTTGCGGTCCGCCGTGTAGCGGTTGATCATGGAGTCCATGTTCCCCGCCGTCACACCCCAGAACAGGTTGGGCTTGCCCAGCGCCTTGAAGGGCTCGGCGCTGTGCCAGTCGGGCTGGGCAATGATGCCCACGCGAAAGCCCTGCGCTTCCAGCACACGGCCAATCACGGCCATGCCAAAGCTGGGGTGGTCCACGTAGGCGTCGCCCGTGACGATGATGATGTCGCAGCTGTCCCAGCCGAGCTGATCCATCTCTGCCCGGCTCATGGGCAGAAACGGCGCGGTTCCAAAGCGCTTGGCCCAGTACGGGCGGTAACTGGTCAAGGGTTTGGCGGCGCGCGGGAAGAAGGATACGTCGATTGGGGCGTTCATCGGGGGCGGGGAGTTGGCGCGCGATTTTAAGGCGGCGCCCGGGTTTTCACCGAATCGAGCCCGCGCAGCCCTGCCCCGCCAGGGGTCAAGAGCTGGCTGGTACGCCTGCCTCGCCTGCGCCTGCCACAAGTTTTTCCAGCAGACGACGCAACTCCGCTTGCTCCTGCTCATCCAGCACGCCAACCAGCCGTCGCTGCGACTCACCAATCGGATCGCTCAGCTGCGCCACCACCTCGCACCCGTCAGGCGTCACCCACAAGCGGCGGCGGCGGCGGTCGGTTTCGTCCAGTTCGCGCTTCAGCCAGCCTTTCGACTCCAACCGCCCAATCACCGACCCCGACGTTGCGGCATCCATCGCCACCTGCTGCGCCAGACTCACCTGGTCAATTCCGGGGCTCTCAATCAGTGCGTTGAGGATGGCGAACTGCACGGGCGTGATGTCCAGTTGCGCTGCCGCTTCCATGAAGATGGCAACTGAAACCTGGTGCGCACGCCGGATGAGATAACCGGGTGCATTGCGGAAATCAAAGCTCTGTGGGGGAACGTTGCTCTCGTCCATGCGCGCAAGTGTAGCGAGCCCGCCACCCGGGTTCCCCCCTATGGTCAGATGCTAAATCGTACGCATACTTACAAGATACACAACGTCGTTGAAGGAGTATCTCGACATGATCCAACGCCGCACCTTGCTGCAATCCGGCGCAGCCATGGCTCTGGGCGCCCCCGCCCTGGTTGGTTTCACCCAGCAAAGCGTGACCCTCAAGTTCCACACGTTCATGGCACCCATGTCCAACGTGTGGCTGAACATGCACAAGGCCTGGATGGACAAGGTCGAAAAAGACTCCGGCGGACGAATCAAGTTCGAGGCCTACCCTGCCATGCAGCTCGGCGGCTCGCCTGTGCAGTTGTTCGATCAGGCCAAGGATGGCGTGGTCGATATCGTCTGGACCCTGCCCGGCAATACCCCGGGGCGCTTCCCTCGCACCGAAGTGTTCGAGTTGCCGTTCATGATGACCAACGCCGAAGCGACTTCCAAGGCCTTCTGGGAATACATCCAGACCAAGGCCGCCGACGAGTACAAAGACGTGCAGCCCCTGGCATTGCAAGTGCATGGCCCCGGCATGTTCCATACAAAATCCAAGCAGATCCGCAACCCCGACGATCTGCGCGGTTTGAAGCTGCGCGGCCCCACCCGCCAGATCACCAAGATGCTCGGCTACCTGGGTGCCACCCCTGTGGGCATGCCCTTGCCGCAGATCCCGGACTCACTGTCCAAGGGCGTGATCGACGGGTGCGTGATTCCCTGGGAAGTTGTGCCTTCGGTGAAGGTTCACGAGTTGACCACCTTCCACAGCGAATTCGCACCGGCAGGCGGTGCCCTTTACACCACCACGTTCGTGATGGGCATGAACAAGGCCAAGTACAACTCGCTGCCGCCCGATCTGAAGAAAATCATTGACGACAACTCTGGCATGGCGACGTCCGCTTTCCTGGGTCGCGTGCAACAGGCAGGCGACATTCCCGGTCGCAAGGCGGCAGCAGACCGTGGCAACACGATCTACACCATCTCCCAGGCCGACGCTCAGGAATTCCGTCGCAAGGCCCGACAGGTGGAAGTTGAGTGGGTGCAGGACATGGACCGCCGCGGCTTCAATGGCCGCGACTTGCTGGACACCGCCCGCGCATTGATTGAGAAACACACCAAGACCACCAAGTCCTGATCTGCAAATCGCAACAGACTGCAACAAGCCAGCCGCAGAGCCCATCAGCTCCGGCTGGCTTTTTTGCGGTCACTCGGTACCGCTAAACTGTGCTCCATGTTTCGCCCTCCAATCAAACATTGCCGCGAATGCGGCTCGTCTGTTGAACACCGCGTGCCTGACGACGGCGACACCA
Source organism: uncultured Macromonas sp. (assembly GCA_946481585.1). Next base: position 3,254 of record CAMLOF010000117.1, read on the forward strand.
AGGTGCGTGCCGTCTGCCCGACTTGCGGCACCATCCACTATGAGAATCCCTTGAACGTGGTTGGCACGGTGCCTTACTGGGGAGAAAACGGCGAATGGGTGCTGCTTTGCAAGCGCAATATTGAACCCCGACATGGCAAGTGGACCCTGCCCGCTGGTTTCATGGAGCTAGGTGAGTCCACCGCAGAGGGTGCGCTGCGCGAGACCATCGAGGAAGCGGGCGCCAAAGTGCAAATGGAGAGCCTGTTCACGGTGCTCAATGTGGTGCGCGTGGGGCAGGTTCACATGTACTACCGCGCCAAACTGCTGAGCGACGAATTCGATCCCGGTTACGAAACCCAGGAAGCGCGCCTGTTCAGGGAACACGAGATTCCTTGGGAGGAAATTGCATTCCGCACGGTCAAGGAAACGCTGGAACGCTACTTTGATGATCGGCGGCGCGGGAGCTTCGCCATCCACGTCGGCGACATCCAGTAACCTCCAAAAATTATCATAACAATCACTTAAAACAAGCAAAATCCTCGGACTTATTGCTGATTTTTGCCAAACACGCGTAGAATGAAACGTCTTTAGCCAGCGTTGCACTGCCGTGTCCGATTTGTTGAACACAACTTCTCTCGATGAACTCCGCTCCGTGTTGGGCGATGAGTTTTTTGAGTTGTCGAGAATGTTTGCTCTGCAAGTTGAATCTGAAGTGGCGGGATTGAGCGAGTGCTTCGCTCAGGGCGATGTTCAGCGGCTGAGGCGCCTGGCCCACTCGTTGAAGGGGTGCTGTGCAAACATGGGCGTGCAAGAACTGTCACGCCAAGCCAGCATCATCGAAAAAGCCGCAATGGTGAACGACACTGCCACCATTCAAACGCTGCTACCAGCTTTGGCTCCTTTGGCCACTCAATCGCTGAACGCCATGCGTGAGGCAGGCTACCTCGCCTCCGCCAACTGACCTGGCGTTTCGTCAGCTGAACAAGCGGCGCGAAAGCGCAGAGCCAGCCGCCAGTTCGCGAGCATCCAGCGTGTCGTATAGCAGTTCCAGGTCGGAACCAATGCGGTCCATGGCATCAGGATGCAGTGGCTGACCAGAGTCGTCAGTGACCACACCCTCCATCGCCTTGGCCAGAGCCGTAGCACATTCCCGCAGCCGCACAAAGGGCGATTCGGAGCGCGGCACGTGAGGTACGTCCAACGTCAGATTGAACTCGCGCAAAGCAGTCTGCTCAGGGTCGTCAGCCAAGGCTGCCTGGGTCTCGAACTGCAAGACAAGAACGGGGGCACCACCTGGCTGGGATGAGGGCAACACCATGCGGCCTGGCAAGGCTCCGGCCACAAAGCCCTGTTGAGCAGCATGCTGGGCAAGGTAGCCCGGGCTCCACGATGCCCGGCGCGCACGTACCGTGAAGCCCAACTGGGCATCGTGCGCACTGGCGAACTGGTCCAACTCCCGCGCCCGCGCCACCTCTTGCATCATCTCTGGGAAATCAGGGGCTGCACCCAGAACATCCGAAAAGGCCTGAACCTTGACAACGAACTCCGAGAACTCAATTTCATTGAGGGCCCCCATGCGGTTGGCCAGTTGAACGCCCGCTTGAAGCGCCGTGTAACGCTGCCCAACGCGTGGCTGCTCCCACTCTTGGCTTGCGGCATTCAAGCCCTCGACCATGAAAGGCTTGCTGCCCACCCGCCGGGTGCCTGGCAAGGCGGCAAGAACGGCATCACCTGACACCTGATGCTCCAAGTTGAGCGAGGCTACGGCATCTACCAAAGGATCAAGCTGCGCTGGCTTGGGCGCAACACCTGCGGCCAGGGGCACAGGTTCTGTGCCGCCCTCCACCACACCGCCTGAGTGAGAGCCATCCAGCCCAGCTGGGGTGCCGTCCAAGGGAGCGCTCTCGCCCAACACAGGCTCACGGCGGTCTACATTCACCACGTCCAGCAAGCCTTCCGGCGTATCCATGGTGGCTTCTGCATCCGCGGCTGCGGCGCCTTTCAATGGAGACCTGCGAGGGGCGTTGCGCCGGGTGGTCCATTGGTTGTAGGCGAGCACGGCGACGATCACCAGCGCGCCGATGAGGAGCAATCCAATCTGCAGGGAACTCATGATCAGGATGCCTCCATCATGCCAGCGGCGGTTTCCATGTCGACCGCCACAATGCGGGAGACACCCTGCTCCTGCATGGTCACGCCGATGAGCTGCTTGGCCATTTCCATGGCGATCTTGTTGTGGCTGATGAAAAGGAACTGCGTGTCGGTACTCATGCTGGCCACCAGTTTGGCATAGCGTTCAGTGTTGGCGTCGTCTAGAGGGGCGTCCACCTCGTCCAACAGGCAGAACGGCGCCGGGTTGAGCTGGAAGATGGCGAACACCAACGCAATGGCGGTCAGCGCCTTCTCCCCGCCGGACAGCAGGTGGATGGTCTGGTTCTTCTTGCCTGGGGGTTGCGCCATCACCTGCACGCCAGCGTCCAGGATTTCTTCGCCCGTCATCACCAATCGAGCCTGCCCACCGCCAAACAGTTCCGGGAACATCTTGCCGAAGTGGGTGTTGACGGTTTCAAAGGTGTTGCCCAGCAGGTCGCGCGTTTCGGCGTCGATCTTCTTGATCGCGTCTTCCAGTGTGCGGATGGCTTCGTTGAGGTCGTCGGACTGAGCGTCCAGGAACTGCTTGCGCTCACGGGCCGAAGACAACTCTTCCAAGGCTGCGAGGTTGACTGCCCCCAGCGCCGTGATTTCGCGTTGGCAGCGGTCGATCTCTCCTTGCAGGCCGTAGAGCTTGACGCCTTCGGCCTCGATGCCTTGCTCCAGCGCTTGCAGGTCGGCCCCGGCTTCGGCCAGCCACTGGTTGTATTGCTCCAGGCCCAGGCTGGCGGCCTGTTCCTTGAGCTGGAATTCGGTGATGCGCGAACGCAGCGGGTCGAGCTCGCGCTCCAGTTGCAGGCGACGCTCGTCGCTCGCACGCAGCTTGGCGGTGAGGTCGTCGTACTGGCTGCGCTGGGCGGCCAGTTCCTGCTCACGCTTGAGCTTGGCATCCAGCGCGTCCTGCAAACCGCCCTGCGCTGCCGCGTCGGACAGACGCTCCAGTTCGCCCTGCGCGCGCTGCTGCTCGTCGGCCAAGGCCAAGGCCTGCTGTCGGGCAGTCTCGATCGTGCGCTGCAGTTCACCCCGGCGCGCCTCCAGGCTGCGTTGCGAGAAGGTGGCTTCCTGCGCCTGCCGTTCCAGCGCTCGCAACTGTTCGCGCGCCTGGTTCAGGCGGCGCTCCGCTTCGATCACGCCGTCTTCCAGCTGCGCGTGGCGCTCCTGACCGTCGGCCAGTTGCATGTCCAGCTCCTCAAAGCGCGCTTCGGCGGTCACGCGGCGCTCCTGCAAGGCCTCCAACTGGTCGTCCACCTCGGCCAAGTCCTGGCTGAGCTGCTCGCTGCGGGCGCGGGCCTGTTCAGCCAGCTGCGTCAGGCGCAGTGCCTCCACCTGCAGTTCATGCACGCGGGACTGCTGCTCGCTCGCTTCACGGCGCGCAGGCTGCAGGCGCTGGGCCACGTCACCATAGGCGGCCTCGGCGCGGTTGAGCGCCGTGCGCGCCTCATCGGCGATCAGCGATTGGGCACGCAGCTGCTTTTCCAGGTTCTCGATCTCGTGGGCGCGGGCCAGCAGGCCAGCCTGTTCGCTGTCGGGCGCGTAGAAGCCCACATGGTGGGCCGTGACGCAGTGCCCCTGGGGCGTGTAGATGGCCGAACCAACTGGCAAGGTGCTGCGTGCGGCCAGCGCTTCTTCCAGCGTGGCAGCACAGTAGCAGCCGTGCAGCCATTCACCCAGCAGGGCCTGCAAGGCGGCGTCGTGCTGGCGCAAGCGTTGCGCCAGCGGCGTCAGCCCGGCCACCCCAGCCTGGCCAGCAGCGGCCCCCGCCAAGGGTGGGCTGAAGAATGCCAGCTTGGCAGGCGGTGCATCGGCCGCAAAGGCACGCACCATCTCCAGGCGCGACACTTCCAGCGCCCCCATGCGCTCGCGCAAGGCCGCTTCAATGGCGTTTTCCCAGCCGGACTCTGTCTGCAGGCGGCTCCACAACGCGCCCAAACCGTCCAGGCCATGCTTGGCCAGCCAGGGCTGGAGCTTGCCGTCGGTCTTGAGCTTTTCCTGCAAGGCCTTGAGCGCATCCAGCCTGGCCGACAGCTCCGCCTGGGCGCGGCTTTCAGTGTTCACCTTGGCCTGGGCCTGGCGGCGCTCCTCGTCCAGCTGTGGCAGCAGTTCCTGCAGTTCCTGCAGCCGGGCGTCGGCCTGGGCCTGGGTTTCCTGGGCAACTTCCAGCTGCTCGCGCACTTGAATCAAGCGCGTTTCGTCGGGCGCGGCCGTGGCATTGCGATCGGCGCTCAGGCGCTCGCGGCGTTGTTGCAATTGGCGCGACTGTTCCTCTATGCCGCGCTGCTCGGCAGCCAGCACCTGTATGGCCTGCTGCACCTGGGTAACGGCCACCCGCTGCTCAGAAGCCTTGCCCTGGGCCTGGCGCAGGGCGTCCTCCAGCGCGGGCAGTTGCAGCGCCTGTTCCTCAACCTGAGCCGCGAGTATTTCGCTGTGCTCGGCGGCGGACTCGTTCTGTTCGGCCAGGGTTTCCAACTCGGCCTCGGCGGTTTCCTGGCGCTGCGCCCACTGTGCCACCTGCTCCTGCAGCTGCACCATGCGCTGTTGAACGCGCTGGCGCCCTTCCACCACGTAGCGGATCTCGGCTTCCAGCTTGGCCACCTCGGCACCCGCCTCGTACAGGCGGCCCTGTGCCTGGTTGACCTGGTCGCCCGCGTCGTAGTGCGCCTGACGGATGGCTTCCAGGTCGGCCTCCACACGGCGCAGGTCGGCCATGCGGCTTTCCAGGTCGTTCACCGCCTTGAGCCCGTCGGACTGCACTCGCGCCAGTTCGCCCTCGGCGTCTCGGCGCTTCAGGAACCACAGACGTTGCTGGCTAAGCCCCACCTGCGCCTGCAGCGCGTGGTAACGCGCCGCCACCTCGGCCTGCTTTTCCAGCTTTTCCAGGTTGGCGTTGAGTTCGCGCAGGATGTCCTCAACGCGCGTCAGGTTCTCGCGCGTGTCGTTGAGCCGGTTGGCCGTTTCGCGCCGACGTTCCTTGTACTTGGACACCCCGGCTGCCTCTTCCAGGAACAGGCGCAGTTCCTCTGGCTTGGACTCGATGATGCGACTGATGGTGCCCTGGCCGATGATGGCGTAGGCGCGCGGGCCCAGGCCGGTGCCCAGGAACACGTCCTGCACGTCGCGGCGGCGCACCGGCTGGTTGTTGATGTAGTAGCTGCTGGTGCCGTCGCGCGTGAGCACGCGCTTGACGGCGATCTCGGCAAACTGGCCCCACTGGCCGCCCGCGCGGTGGTCGGCGTTGTCGAACACCAGTTCCACGCTGGCGCGACTGGCGGGCTTGCGGTGGGTGGTGCCGTTGAAAATCACGTCCTGCATGGACTCGCCGCGCAGTTCGCTGGCCTTGGACTCACCCAGCACCCAGCGCACCGCGTCCATGATGTTGGACTTGCCGCACCCGTTCGGCC
>CAMLOF010000118.1 GCA_946481585.1 uncultured Macromonas sp.
ACGACCTTGACGGCTCTACATACAGGCACGATCAACTTTGAGCAGGCGGCGGCGTTGGTGGTGGGAGCAGCTATCGGAACCACGGTGACAGGCGCACTGGCGGCGATGGGAGCGACGATCCATGCGCAGCGAACGGCGCTGGCCTACGTCCTCTTCAACCTGGTGGCCGGCGCTGTGGCGATTGTTTTGTTGCCGGTGTTCTTTGCGGCCATTGCATGGCTGGGCACATATGCTGGTCTGGATGCGGGAGCGAGCAGCCTGGCCGCTTTCCATACGTTGTTCATTGGCGTAGGTGTGGCGCTGTTCTTGCCCTTCATACAGCCCTTTGCGCAAGCAGTGGAGCGTCTGTTGCCAGAGCGGGGCACGGTGGCTACACAGCGCCTGGATCGGTCGATGCTGTCGATTCCATCCGTCGCGCTGGAGGCGTCTCAAAGGGCGCTGGAGCAGGTGGCGTTGCGTTTGCTGGACGTCTACAGCGAGATGTTGTCTGGCGCCGCTGCACTGACGCATGAGGCGCGGCTGGCGGAGTGTGCCAGCGATCTGGATGACGCGTATGGCTTCGTGAGCCGAATAGAGATGCCAGCGAGGGACATTGAGCAGGCGGGACAGCGGATTGCTCAGTTGCATGCCGTGGATCATCTGATGCGGTTTCGCAACCGTCTGAAAGATATCAAACAGGCGGAAATTGATTTGACGGAAGACTGCTACCGGTGGGCGCTCGATAACAGCATGCACATACTGCAGTTGGCGCGCGAGGGCCTGCAGGGCCGGGCATTGGCGGGCTCGCTGCCGCAGATTGAGTTGGACGCGGTTACGCTGGCCGCTCTGTCGCGCCAGGTGCGCCATGAATTGCTGGAGGAGTCTGTCTCGGGGGCGCAAAGTGCGGCACACGCATTGCGGCGCACCGACACGTTCAGGTGGCTGGAGCGCACCGGCAACCACATCTGGCGGATATGTCACTACCTGTCTGCTGGTCGGCGTGAGGAGATTCGGACGCAGGAGCCGCCCCAAGAGGCCTGAGCTGAACATCGGCAAACGAATCGCAACGTACACTTAGCTTTTCTTTGCCGAGGAAGCCGCGCAAGATGAATCATCACAACGAGGTGTTTGCCGAATGAGTCAGGTGGCCGGGGGCGCGGCGCACAGCACACGCGTCTTGTTCAACCTGCTGGGCCAGATTGCTTTCGGCATGTTGCTCATGTCTCTGTGCCTGCCGTCCATGCAGGAATGGGGCGCCATCTTTCACGAGGAGCAGTCGCGCGTTCAGTTGACCTTCGGCGGGTATGTGGTGGCGTTTGGCTGCATGCAGCTGCTGTATGGGCCGTGGTCTGACCGGTTTGGCCGCAAGCGGGTGTTGCTGTCTGGGCTGGCGATTGCCTTTGTGGGGTCTGTGTTGGCCGCCATGGCTTCTGACATGACGGGTCTGATCGCTGCCAGGGTGTTGCAAGGTGCGGGTGCCTCCGCGGGCATGGTGGTTGGGCGTGCCATGGTGCAGGACCTTTTTCAGGGGCCGGACCGCACGCGGACCATGGCCTACGTTGGCATGGCGATGGGGATGTCGCCACCGCTGGCAACGCTGATTGGCGGGCAGTTGCACGTGCTGGTTGGCTGGCAGGCGAACTTCGTTCTGGCCGCCGTGCTGTCTTTGATTCTGATGCTGCTTGCATGGCTAGGCTTGCCAGCGCAGGCGGCTCGGTCCTCGGCGAACACCCATTGGTTGAAGGACATGGGGCATTCCTATGCGCGGCTGGCGCGTGAGCCTGCCTTCCTGCTGTATGTCGGCATTCTGTCGTTCACGTATGCCACGCTTTACGCGTTCTTCAGTGGCGCGCCGATTGTTCTTGGAGGCTACGGCGTTGGGCCCGCGCAAGTGGGGTGGTACGTGGCGTGTATGACTGTGTCTTACATCGCTGGCAGCTTCATGGCCAGCCGCATTGTGCAGGCGCTGGGAGAGCGCGGAATCATGGCGTGGGGGCAGGGCGTCACGCTCGCAGGCGTGCTGCTGATGCTCGGCCTGGCCTTGGCGAATATTCACACCTCTTGGGCCTTTGCGGCGCCCTTGCTGTTCATAGGGGTCGGGCACGGCCTGATGGTGCCGTCGACGCTGGCAGGTATTGTGGGGGTGGTGCCTGCGCTGGCAGGCTCAGCGGCTGCGGTGGCCGGCCTGATGCAGCAGTTGCTGGGCGCGATTGGCGGGTATTCGGTTGGACTGGTGTCGCACGACAGTGCGGCCAATCTGGCGTGGTTGATGCTGGGCTATTCCCTGTTGGCGCTCTTGGCTCAACTGGTGCTGCATGGCGGCGTCATGCGGGCTAAGCGCCCCCCGACCGCTTGACGCGGTAGCCCGCCTGCTGGAGCGTAGCGACGATCAAGTCGCAGTGGTCACCCTGGATCTCGATCTGCCCCTGTTTGAGGGTGCCGCCACTGCCGCAGCGCACCTTGAGTTGCTGGGCCAATGTCTGTGCCCCTTGGGCAGGAACACCTCGGATGACGGTCACGGCCTTGCCGCCCCGGCCTTTGGTTTCGCGTTGCACGCGAACCACGCCGTCGCCCGTGGGGGCTGGCGTGGCTTTGCTGCAGTTGCATTGGGCCAGAGGCTGCCGACAGCCGGGACACATCCGCCCACCTTCAGTGGAATAGACGAGATGCCCCAGGCTGGCGAAAGATTTCATGCTGGCACTTGCTGCCGGAGCAGGATCAGAGGGCGGCGTCTTTCAGCTTCTTCAGCGCGCGGACCTTGATCTTCACCGATGCGGGCTTGGCAGCGAACGTGCGCTCTTGCTTGGTGAAGGGGTCGATACCTTTGCGTGCCTTTTTGGCGGGGACTTTCTGCACGCCAATCTTCAGCAGGCCGGGCAGGGTGAATTCGCCAGCGCCTTTTTTGTTGACGGAGCCGAGGATGGCAGCGTCGAGTGCTGCGAGAACGGCCTTTGCTGCCTTGGGCTCAACGCCAGATTGCGCAGCCACGTGAGCGATGAGCGCGGACTTGCTGAACACTTCTTTCACGGGCTTCACTGCAGCAGGAGCAGCTGCTGCCTTGGGGGCAGCTTTTGCAGGGGCCTTGGCGGCGGGCTTTTTGGTCTCGGGCTTGGCTGCCTTGGCAGGCGCGGCCTTTTTTGCGGTTGCCATATGTTTGTTTTCCTGATGGTTGATAGGTTCACTCCCCCCGTGGGTGAGTGCCGCGATTCTAGGCCTAGCGGAGGCTAGGCCCTTGCGAGGGGCCCGTGGTGCTACACGCCGAAGTAACGCCCGCTGCGGTGGTTGACGGCGATGACCAGGTTCAGTGCCGCTGCGCCGAGCAGTGAAAGAAGCACCTGCAGAGGTGTGGTTACCCACCACGCGAGCATGAGGATGAGCGCGTCCACCACCATCTGTATGGTGCCTGCCCGCCACTGCTTGCGCTTCTGCAGGTAGATGGCCAATATGCCCACGCCACCCAGACTGGCGCCGTGCCGTATGAGCACCAGAATGCCCGTGCCCGCCAGCAGCCCGGCCATGATGGCGGCGAACACGGGGTTGAGTGTGTTGAAGCTCACCCAGCTGGGCAGCACCTCAACGTAGAGCGACAACAGCGCCACGGCCGCAAACGTCTTGAACGTGAAGGTGGGGCCGAGCGAACGCAGCCCGAACACATAGAAGGGCAGGTTGATAGCAAAAAGAACCGCGCCCAGTGGCCATGTGGTCTGGTAGTGCAGCAGGAAGGCCAGACCCGTGGTGCCGCCAGTGAGCAGGCTGGCCTCCCGGAACATCAACACGGCCAGCGCAACGAAGAGGGGGCCTATCAGCAGGCCCTGTGCGTCCTCCAAAGCGCTGTGTGGCACGGCTGCAGGCATGGTGCGGGTGTTTTCTGTCATGGCTGCTCCACCAGACCCAGGCCACGAAGGTAGTTGCGCAGCGTCTGTTCGCCCACCTCTTCCAGGTCGAAGGCTTGCGGGTCCATGAGCCAGTTGTTGATCAGGCCATCCACAAGCATGTGCAGGCCCAGCGCCGCGTTGCGGGCAGACATGGGCAGCGTGATGCCTTGTCTGCCTGAGCACAGAGTCAATGCCTGTTCGGTCATCAGGAGCAGGTCGCGGATGCATTCGTTGCGGCGCTGAGCGACGGCGTGAAGTTCGTCCACGTACTCGACCTTGTGCGTGGCGATTTCAAAGACGCGGCGGGTCTGCGGGTCGTGCATGGTGGCACGCAGTGCGAGCATAAGGGTACCCAGCAGGGCCTTGAGGGGCGGCTGTGCGTCCGTGCCCGGTTGAGCGGCCGATTGCAACGCCTGTTCCAGCGGCAGCGTGACGCGTTCCATCATGGCGTTGAACAGGTCGGCCTTGTCCTGAAAGTGCCAGTAAATGGCGCCACGGGTGGTGCCCGCGGCGGTGGCTATGTCGTTGAGCGAGGTGCGTGACACGCCTCGCTGCAGGAAAAGCTGTTCAGCGGCATCCAGCAGTTTGTGGCGGGTCTGTTCGGCTTCGGCTTTGGTTCGTCTGACCATGGCTGTTGTGTAAATGACGCGTAAACATGACCATTTGGTCAACATACATTCAAAAATGTATGTATATTATGAACCGTCGCGCCTCTGGCGTGTTTCTTTTTGGCTTTTCAGCCCTCATCGAGGTGGTCCATGGCTTTGCCTGACGCTCTGCAGATATCTTCTTCCGTACCCGCAACTGCCCGCGCTCCGTCGCGGGCAGCTTGGTTTCTGACCGCCCTGATGGGGGCTGCCTTGCTGGCGGCTTGTGGCAAGGGTGGGCAAGCCCCAGCCGCGCCGGGTGGGGGCATGCCTCCTGCGGAGGTGGGTGTCGTGACCGTGCAACCGGGCGTGGTGGAGCTGGTGACAGAACTGCCCGGCCGCCTGGAAGCGTCGCGCGTGGCTCAGGTGCGGGCGCGCGCCACGGGCATTCTGCAAGAGCGGCTGTTCCGCGAGGGCAGCGACGTGAAGGCTGGGCAAGCCCTGTTCCGCATCGACCCCGCCCCTTACGAGGCCACGCTGGCCAGTGCACGCGGGCAACAGGCCAAGGCGGAAGCCGCGTTGGCGCAGGCCAAGGCCACGCTGGAGCGCTACCGCCCACTGGTAGCGGAGCGTGCCGTGAGCCAGCAGGATTTCGTCAACGCTGAAATGGCGGTGAAGCAGGCCGAGGCCGATGTGGCAGTGGCGCGCGCTTCTGTGCAGACGGCGGGCATCAACCGGGCATACGCAGACGTGACCTCCCCGATTGCCGGACGCATTGGCCGGGCTTTGGTCACTGAAGGTGCGCTGGTGGGCCAGGGGGACGCCACCCCGCTGGCGGTGGTGCAACAGGTGGACCCGCTGTATGTGAACTTCACCCAGTCGGCCAGTGAGGCCATGAAGCTGGCGCGGGCCGTGGAGGCTGGCCAGTTGCAGAAGCGTGGCAACGGTGCAGCCGTGAAGGTGATGCTGGAAGACGGCAGCGAGCACCCGCAGACGGGCAAGCTGCTGTTTGCCGATTTGACGGTGGACAGCACAAGCGGCCAAGTGACTTTGCGTGCCGAGGTGCCGAACCCCGGTGGAAAGCTCTTGCCCGGACTGTACGTGCGGGTGCGCCTGGTGCAGGCCGAGGCATCACAGGCCATCACTCTGCCGCAACAGGCGGTGACGCGCTCGCCCAAGGGCGACAGCGTGATGGTGGTGGACGCGCAAGGCAAGGTGGCGCCGCGCCCCGTGAAACTGGGCGGGCAGCAGGGCGGACGCTGGGTGGTGCTGGACGGCCTGAAGACGGGCGAGCAGGTGATGGTGGATGGCTTCCAGAAACTGCGTGGCGATGCACCCGTGAAGGCTGTGCCGTGGCAGGCACCGGGCCAGAGCAGCTAAGGGGCAAGGCATGGCCAAATTCTTCATTGACCGGCCCATCTTTGCGTGGGTGATTGCACTGTTCGTGACGGTGCTGGGGGTGGTTTCCATCACCCAGTTGCCGGTGTCGCAGTACCCGCCGGTGGCACCGCCGTCCATCGTCATCAATGCTACGTACCCCGGTGCTTCGGCGCAAACGCTGGAGGACAGTGTGCTGTCCGTCATCGAGCGCGAGATGAACGGCTCGCCAGGTTTGATTTACATGGAGTCGGTGGCGCAGTCCAACGGCACGGGCTCGCTGACGCTGAGCTTTGAGCCGGGCACCAACGACGACCTGGCCCAGGTGGATGTGCAGAACCGCCTGAGCCGCGCCACGCCGCGTTTGCCTGCGGCTGTGACGCAGCAGGGCGTGCGCGTGGACAAGGCGCGCAACAACTTCCTGCTGTTCGCGCTGCTGTCGTCGGACGACCCGGCCTGGGACCCTGTGGCATTGGGTGACTACGCCTCACGCAACGTGCTGCCCGAACTGCAGCGCTTGCCGGGCGTGGGCCAGGCCCAGTTGTTCGGCACCGAGCGTGCCATGCGCGTGTGGATCGACCCGGCCAAGCTGCAAGGCTTTGGCCTGAGCGCGGCTGACGTGACCGCTGCCATCCGCGCGCAGAACGCGCAGGTGTCGGCGGGTGAGATTGGTGCGTTGCCAAACATTGCGGGGCAGGGCATTTCGGCTACCGTGGTCGTGCAGGGGCAACTGGGTTCGGTGGAGGCATTTGGGCAGCTGCTGCTGCGTGCCAACACCGATGGCTCCGCCGTGCGCCTGAAGGACGTGGCGCGCATTGAGCTGGGCGGGCAGACCTATGCCACCAGCGCGCGCCTGAACGGACAACCTGCCACCGGCATTGGCGTGCAGCTTTCGCCCAGCGGCAACGCCCTGGCCACGGCTACCGCAGTGCGAACCAAGATGCAGGAACTGGAGCGCTACTTCCCGAGCGGCGTGAAGTGGACGATTCCCTACGACAGTTCGCGTTTCGTGAAGATTTCGATCGAGCAGGTGGCCGAGACCCTTGGCGAAGCGGTGCTGCTGGTGTTCCTGGTGATGCTGCTGTTCCTTCAGAACTGGCGTTACACGGTGATTCCGACCATCGTGGTGCCGATCGCGCTGTTGGGCACCTTCGGTGTGCTGCTGGCGCTGGGTTTCTCCATCAACGTGCTGACGATGTTCGGCATGGTGCTGGTGATCGGCATTGTGGTGGACGACGCCATCGTGGTGGTGGAGAACGTCGAACGCATCATGAGCGAAGAAGGCCTGTCGCCGCGTGACGCCACGCGCAAGGCCATGGGGCAGATCTCGGGCGCCATCGTCGGTATCACCGTGGTGCTGATTTCGGTGTTCGTGCCGCTCGCTTTCTTCAGCGGTGCGGTGGGCAACATCTACCGCCAGTTCGCAGCGGTGATGGGCGTGTCGATCGCGTTCTCGGCGTTCTTCGCGCTGTCGTTGACGCCTGCGCTGTGCGCCTCCCTGCTCAAGCCGGTGGAGGCGGGGCACCACCATGCGAAGACGGGCTTCTTTGGCTGGTTCAACCGAGGCTTCACGCGCACGGCGAAGGGCTATGAAGGCTGGCTGGCACGGCTGCTGCCGCGCGCGGCGCGAACCTTGGTGGTGTATTTGGCCGTGGTGGGTGCGGCAGTGGTGGTGTACCAACGCCTGCCTGCGTCCTTCCTGCCCAATGAGGACCAGGGCACGCTGCTGGTGAACGTGCAGTTGCCGCCGGGCGCCACGCAGGAGCGCACGCGCTCGGTGATGGAGCAGGTGGAAGGTTTCATGCTCAAACAGCCTGAAGTGCAGAGCATGGTGGGCGTGCTGGGCTTCAGCTTCTCTGGGCAGGGGCAGAACGCTGCGTTGGCGTTCGTCACGCTCAAGGACTGGTCGGAACGCACTGGCGAGGGCAGCAGTGCCCAGGCGCTGGCGGGCCGGGCGTTTGGTGCCCTGTCTGGCGTGCGCGACGCGTTCATCTTCCCGCTGAGCCCGCCGCCCATTCCCGAGTTGGGTACTGCATCTGGGTTCACTTTCCGGTTGCAGGACCGTGGCGGGCTGGGGCACGACGCTCTGCTGGCCGCGCGCAACCAGTTGCTGGGCATGGCATCCAAGAGCCCGGTGCTGACGCAGGTGCGCCCCGATGGGCTGGAGGATGCACCGCAGCTGCAACTGGACATTGACCGTGAACGCGCGGCAGCGCTGGGCGTGGGCTTTGACAGCGTGACCAGTGTGCTGGCCACGGCTCTGGGCTCTGCGTACGTGAACGACTTCCCGAATGCTGGACGCTTGCAGCGCGTGGTGGTGCAGGCGGATGCGCCTGCGCGCATGCAGCCTGAAGACCTGCTGCGCCTGACGGTGCTGAACAGCCGTGGGCAGGCGGTGCCGATGTCTGCCTTTGCCAGCACGCGCTGGGTGGTGGGGCCGGTGCAGACCGTGCGCTACAACGGCTACCCGGCCATGCGCATCAGCGGCGGCGCCGCGCCCGGTTACAGCACGGGTGACGCCATGGCCGAGATGGAAAAGCTCGCTGCCCAGTTGCCGCAGGGCATGGGTTTTGAGTGGACGGGCCAGTCGCGTGAGGAAAAACTGGCCGGAGCCAAGGCCTTTGTGGTGTACGGCTTTGCCATCCTGGCGGTGTTTTTGTGCCTGGCCGCGCTGTACGAAAGCTGGACCATTCCGCTGGCGGTGATTCTGGTGGTGCCGCTGGGCGTGGTCGGCGTGCTGCTGGCCACCTGGCTGCGCAACTACGCCAACGACGTGTACTTCCAGGTGGGGCTGATCACCATCATCGGCCTGTCGGCGAAGAACGCGATCCTGATCATCGAGTT